>JBBTQE010000076.1:0-4899 GCA_038065775.1 Patescibacteria group bacterium | reverse complement strand
GAAGATGATCAATCAGCCGTCCTGGCGTGGATACCACTATGTGCGGATCACGCCGCAGAGCCTGTATTTGTTGATGCGAAGAAGCGCCACCGATAATTATCGCTGTTTTAAGACCAATCGACCTGCCAATTTTTTGCAAAACTTCGTCGACCTGCAGAGCTAATTCTCGCGTTGGCAATAATATCAACCCCTGCCCCTTGTTTCCAGCCAGATTCTGAATCATAGGAACAGCAAAAGCCAGGGTTTTTCCTGTGCCTGTTTGGGCAATGCCCACAATATCTTTGCCTTCCAGAGCCGCCGGAATGCATTGGTGCTGAATCGGCGTCGGTTTAGAGAACTGCTGTTGTTCCAAAATGGAAAGCAACTTGGGAGATATCCCAAGATCGCCAAAACTAGGTTCTGTTCGTGTTTGTTGTGTCATATATTTTAATGACCCGATTTTCCACTGGGTCACATTATATGACACAAAAGATTCGAGTCGCTGACCGCTTAATACGGCCAAAAATTTAATAAAAACTTGCAGGGGCGGAAGGTGCTGCCCCCTCGTCCGCGGTTTTGGAGACCGCCATTCTACTGTTGAACTACGCCCCCATGCAAGAACTCCACGACATGGAGTTCCTTTTTTTATTTTGTCTCTTTATGCGCCACGTGCTTTTTGCATTTCTTGCAAAACTTTGACAACTCCAAACGCACTTTCAATTTCTTGTTTCTTTTTGTGTAGTTATCAATGCGTTTGCACACTGTACACTCCAATTTTACCAAATTATCCTGCGCCATATTATTTTCTTAATAATTAACCAGAGCCGTTGTCGGGATTTGAACCCGAGACCTTTTCCTTACCATGGAAATGCTCTACCAACTGAGCTACAACGGCGATTGTGGGTGGAGTAGGATTCGAACCTACGAAGGCGGAGCCAGCAGATTTACAGTCTGCCCCAGTTGACCGCTTTGGTATCCACCCATCATTTTCCGCGCGTAACCGCGCACGAGCCGGGAACAGGATTTGAACCCGCGACCCGCTGTTTACAAAACAGCTGCTCTACCGCTGAGCTATCCCGGCGTATTAATGATAAAATTTATCTGCTTGTGGCTAATTGATCCGGAATGCGCTGTATTCTATCCTTAAAACTATCCAATTTCTGATTATCCGAATTCACCAACCGCAAATCATTGAGTGTTTCCAGAGCCAAAGCTTTATCGCCGCATATTATAGCAATTTCTATCAACAAGTCAAGGTATTTGGGATTCTGCGACTCAAGCTCCGCGGCCTGAAGAATGGACTCTTTCGCGACTTCAGGCTGTTCAACTTTCAAAAGAAGCTCAGCCAAATGATAAAATCTCGTTGAAAAAGAATCATTAATCAAAATCGCCCGCTGATAATATTGTATCGCCTCCTCCAAATCCCCCTGGCTTTCGGAAAGCTCCGCCAACTTCACGAGCACGCTGTCATCTTCAGGATCGAGCTTCAACAAAAAACTGTATGTCTGCCTCGCCTCTTCAATCGCGTTCTTGGCGAGGTAAGTGTCGCCCAGTCCTCTGTACGCTGAAGCGGATTTTGGGCTAACCTTCACAGCCGCGATAAATCCGTCTTCCGCTTTGTCAAAATTTCCCAGCTGAAACTGTTGCTCCGCTTCCTGAATCAACTGCGCAAGTTTAAACTCCTTTTCGTCCTTGCTCATTGATTTATTTTTTAATTTAATTTTTAACGCCTCTTCGTGGTGCAAAAGCCGCTGAATTTTTCCAACATAAATTCTAAATTTTAATTGAAACAATCCCCAGCCTTTCCGCAACGGCGATAAATATCTCGTCAATTTTTTCTGCAAAACAGTTCCGGTTTTTTCTATTCTTTTATTAATAATTTCCCTTTTTTTCTGCAAAATCTTTTCTTCCGGCAAATTCTCTAAATCCAAATTTGAAAGCTGTGGAAATTTTTTAAAAACTATAAAAAGAATAGCCAAAACCGCGACAATTATGATTGAAAGAGGAATAATGTTAAACATAATTATTCAACTTTATCCACAATGCCCATCCAAGAATCCAACTTAGCGGATGACCCGCCGACTAACACGCCGTCAATATTTGGATTTTTTAAGTAATCACTTACATTTTCAGCGCCGACACTGCCGCCGTACAAAATTATCGGGTCAACTCCGGGAACGAGTTTGGTAGTCATTTTTTTTATCAGCTCATGCTTTTTTTCCGCTTTGATCGGCTCGCACGCGTTGTTTGTTCCGATTGCCCACACCGGTTCGTAAGCAATTATCAATTTTATTTTTTCAGGCCATGATAAATTATGAAAACCCGCGCGCAATTGCGTTTCTAAAACTTCTTCGGTTTGATTATTATTTTTTTCTTCGGCAGTCTCGCCGACGCAGACAACCGGAGTCAAACCGACAGCCAAAGCCGCTTCAATTTTTTGCCTGACATCGTGATTTGTTTCGTGAAATAAATGACGCCGTTCGGAATGACCGACCAAAACATAATCAGCGCCTGCCGACTTATACATTTGCGCGGAAATTTCGCCGGTATACCCGCCTTTTTCAGTCCAATAAACATTCTGCGCGCCAACACAAATGCCTACATCATGTAAAACCTGCGAAACATTATAAAAAGAAAGCGCGCTCGGAAATATCGCCATTTTTATGTTTGGCGAAAAATTTTTAGCCTCCCCTGCCAGCGCGTTCGCCAGAATATTGCTCTCGTCAAAATCCAGATACATTTTCCAGTTGGCAAACAAATATTTTTGATCTTTGATAGACATATTTGGTTTGTCTTAATCCGATTTGTTTGAGCGTGTTATGAGCCCGCGGGCTCATCCTTTCGCCTTCGCAGGCGAAAAAAGCGAAAACAATTCGAATTAAGATTAGTTATTTTAGCATGGATAAAATTTTTTCTTTTGAAAGCGGACTGATAACCGCGATGCGCATCTGATTAAATTTAAAAAATCTTTGCGCCAGTTTTTGCACATCTTCTATTTTTACCTTTTTAATTTCTTCAATAACATCCTCATAAGTTTCCATCTTTTTAAAGAATAAAAACTGCTTCACAAACCACTGCGCTTGCGCGCTTGAATCTTCCATGCCCAGGGCCATATGGCCTGCGATAAAATTCTTTGAGTTTTCAAGCTCTTTGGCGGTTACCGGCTCTGTGGAAATTTTTTCCAATTCTTGGCGGATAACTTTGAACGCGTCGCCTAATCTTGACGGATCCAATCCGGCCTGAACGACAGCTTGTCCAACTTCTCTGAATGAACTTCCTCCGGCATGAACCATATACGCCAATCCGCGTTTTTCGCGGACCTCAACAAATAACCGCGAGCTCATTCCTCCGCCGAGGATATTCAACAAAACCGAGGCGGCGGATCTGTCGGGATGGTCATAGGGTAGTCCTGGAAACCCTAAAATCACATGCGCTTGGTCTAATTTTCTTTCACTGACTTGTGTTCTTTTTTCCGGCTCTAAATCGCCGGCTTGCCACTCAAATTTTTCAAAATTACCGGTCAGTTCGCGCGTGCGATTCGCGCCTGAATCGCGCTCCGCATTTTCAAAAAATTCCAGCGATTTTTTTAATTCATTCTCGTCAAAATTTCCGGCAACAGCCAAAACCATGTTGCCGGGAATATAATACTTTTTATAATAATCATTAAGTTCTTGTCTGCTCAAACCAATCACCGTATCTTTTGTGCCGGCAACATCCCAGCCAAGCGGATGATCGCCAAACATCGCAAAATCAAATAAATTATCCACTGCCATTGTGGGATTATCATCATACATTTTTATTTCTTCGCAGATCACTCCCTTTTCTTTTTCAACTTCTTTTTCTTCAAGTTTGGAATTAAAAATCATGTCAGAGAGCATACTGAACGCCTTGTTCATCTGGCTGGTATTGATTTTAATATAATATCCGGTGAAATCTTTTGAAGTAAAAGCGTTGTATTCAGCGCCGACAGAATCAAGTTCGCGAGAAATATCCAAATATGTCGGTCGTCTTTCCGTGCCTTTAAACATCATGTGCTCCACAAAATGCGAAGCGCCGGAGAGCTTTTTATTTTCATAACGCGAACCAACCGGAAACATGGCCATGACAGTTACGGCTTTTGTCCCATGCGTCGGCACAGTAATGACATGAATTCCATTTTTTAGATCAAACTCATTATATTGCATAACCAAACTTAGACCGAAAACTTTTCAAGCAAATATTTTTTTAAGTCGCCAATCGCGACTCTATCTTGCGTCATTGTATCGCGATCTCGCACCGTAACTTTTTTATCTTCCAGCGATTCAAAATCAACGGTTACGCAATACGGCGTGCCAATTTCATCTTGGCGGCGATAACGCTTGCCGATAGATCCAGTTTCATCGTATTGTGTCATCAAATCATTCCAAATTCCGGATTGTATTTCTTTGGCCAATTTTTGCAACGGCTCTTTTTTTGACAACGGCAAAATTGCGACTTTAATCGGAGCTAAACTTTTGTGCAATTTAAGCACGACTTCTTTTTCGTGCTTTGAGTCCTCATCGCCGCTTCTCGGTTCCATCTCGGTATAAGCGTCAATTAAAAACATTAGCGTCGCGCGGTCGGCTCCATCGGATGTTTCAATAATATATGGCGTGTATTTTTCTTTTGATTCCGAAACAGCGTAAGAAAGATCTGCGCCTGAATATTTGCCATGGCGCGACAAATCCCAATCGCCGCGATTGTGGACGCCAGCCATTTCCTTCCAACCGCCCCACGGTGTGTTGTATTCAATATCCCACGCGTCCTTGGCGTAATGCGCGCGCTCGTCGGCCGCGTGCTGGCGCCAGCGCAAATTTTCTTCCTTAATGCCAAGTTCTTTATACCAACTCATTCTTTGCTCGCGCCAATATTCAAAATGTTCCGGCGCGTCTTTTGGATTTA
>JBBTQE010000075.1:0-2777 GCA_038065775.1 Patescibacteria group bacterium | reverse complement strand
ACCGCGTTGGCCACATCGCTCACTTCGGCTCTGGTCGGCCTACGATTTACGCGCATTGAATCCAACATCTGTGTGGCGACAATAATCGGCTTTGCCGCCAAATTGGCCGCGTCTATCATTTTTTTCTGAACAAGCGGAACTTCCGATGCGGGCATTTCCAACCCCAAGTCGCCGCGCGCCACCATAAGCCCGTCAGCCGCGTCTAAAATTTCTTTTAAATTATCAACCGCCTCGTGGCGCTCTATTTTAGCTATAATGCGAATCGGCTGCTGCGGTTTCAATTTTAGTTCCTGTTCAAACTGCTTTATTAAAAATCTCAAATCAATCATGTCTTTCCCGTTTCGCACAAAAGACATCGCCACCAAATCCACTTCCATTTCCACGCCAAATTTTAAATCGTTTCTGTCTTTTTCTCCCAAAGCCGGAATAAGCAGTTTGCTGTCCGGCAAATTAAGCCCTTTGTGTCTATTGATTACCGCCCCCTCCACAACCTGACCGGTAATCCGGTCTCCTGTAACATCCACGACTTTTAATTCAATGTGCCCGTCATCAATTAAAATCCTCTGCCCTTTTTCTATATATTTATGCAAATCAGGATAATCCAAAGGAACTTCATTTTTTGAATGCTTGGCTGAAGTTGTAAGAACAATATTCTCGCCTTCTTTGATTTTAAACCCTTCCGGCGGTAAATCCCCAACCCTAATCTTTGGACCTTGCAGGTCTTGCATTATGGCAACCGGCTCGCCTGTGATCTCTTCAACTTTTCTTAAATTTTTTATCAAAGCCGCGTGGTTTTCATAAGTGCCATGCGAAAAATTCAAGCGCGCGATGTTCATCCCGGCCTTTACCATATCGGTTAAAATTTTAACACTTTCACACGCCGGACCAATAGTACAGCAAATTTTAGTTTTTTTGGACATATTTTACTTCAACAAACTTTTTATTTGCTCCTGTTTTGCAGGATCAATATTCAGCATTTTTAATAAATTTTCCAACGAATTGGTATTGGCCACCCCTTGCTGTTCAATTCCAAGTAAACTTCCATACTGATTTAATATGCCTTTTAACAAAGGAGGCAAATACCAAACGGCAAGCGCCATGGGAATTAATATTAAAAAAACTTTAATCCAGCTTGCCACCGCTGCCCACACAAGCTTATGATGAATTTTCCTGTTCTGTTCGTAAATAATCTGCGACCATTTTAAATTCTTTTCTATCAGTTCTTTAAGACTTTCATTTTCAGTTTTTGGCGCGCTTGATTTTTCTTCAGCCTGCGCAGGTTGTTTGGCGGCGTCTTTTACAAGCGGAACACTTTCGCTGTCAGTTGGAGAATTTGGAGTTTTGTGCCTAAACATATTTTAACATCTTATTTTTTGGATAAAATTTTTAATTCTTTTTCAAATGTCTTCACATCCTTAAAAGAACGATAAACGCTGGCGAATCTGATATACGCGATTTTGTCAAAATTGCGAAGATGTTTCATGACTATTTCGCCGATTTCCTTGCTTGAAAGTTCCTTGGCTTTCTTTTTTTGTATATCACGTTCAATTGAATGTATGAGATGGTGAAATTTCTCGCGAGTATAAGGCCGTTTTGTCAAAGACATTCGTATGCCATTTTCCAGCTTATCACGCATATAAATTTCTCTATGGCCGTCGCTTTTCACGACAATAACATCCAGCAATTCCATTTCTTCAACGGTTGAAAATCTATAATGACATTTATCGCATTCCCTGCGACGGCGTATGGAAAGATTATCATCGGCCGGGCGGGTATCAACCACGCTTAAATTTTTGTGATTACAAACGGGACAGCGCATACAGCCTTAATTATATCATGTAAAAAATATCAAAACAACAGCTCAAAAAGGTGTCTTAAGAGCGCGCTATTTTTGATAATGATTTATATCCCCATCTTCTTTCTGATAAAAGCCGGAATTTCCAGGTCATCATCTTCGTTTTTTTGCTCGACCGGCTGGGAAGTTTTTATTGTTTCGGGTCTTGGTTGTTGGTGAACCATCTGCTGTTTGAATCTTTTTTCTTCCTCATCATCTTCTTTCTGCTGTTTCCTTAAAAAATTATTCGCGCTAAATTTATTTGCGGAAAAAAATTGGTTCGTCTCGTTCTCTACCGGAATGGCCGGCGGTCTGCGATCGTCAAAGCCCGTCGCAATGACTGAAATACTAACACTGCCGGTCATTGCTTCGTTCACATTAAATCCGAAGATAATTTTCGCGTCATCCGCGGCCGAGCTGGTAATAATTCTTGCGGCTTCGTTCACTTCACTCATGGTCAAATCCGGACCGCCGGTAATATTTAACAGAATTCCCCTTGCGCCATCAATGGAAACCTCCAATAACGGACTTGAGATGGCCGCTTTTGCCGCTTCTGCCGCCCTGTTCTCGCCCGTTCCAAGTCCAATCCCCATCAACGCCGAACCAGCGTCGCGCATGATGGCTTTTACATCGGCAAAATCAACATTAATTTCGCCCGGAATCGTGATAAGTTCGGCAATGCCCTGAACACCCTGTCGCAAGATATCATCAGCGGTTTTAAACGCTTCTAAGACAGAAGTTTTCTTATCAACAATTTGAAGAACTTTTTCGTTTGGGATAGTAATAATCGCGTCAACGTTTCTTGCTAAATTTTCCCATGCTTTTTCGGCGATATCTCTTCTTTGCGGACCTTCAAAACTAAACGGCTTCGTCACAACGGCAACGGTTAACGCGCCAATCTCTTTTGCGACCGCGGCCACAACCGGGCCTCCGCCGGATCCGG
>JBBTQE010000074.1:0-2613 GCA_038065775.1 Patescibacteria group bacterium | reverse complement strand
GATCATTCCAAACAACCGCGCCCTCAATCATCTCCGCCGGTTTGAATTTTCCCGGGATCCTTTCACCAACATAAGTCACTGGATCATACCAATCACAACTTGTTTCCTCCGACAAACATGCCGCGGAATATTTTGAACATTCGGGGCTATCGGATATTTTTACCAAATCCGATTTTGATTTTGGCCATTCTATCGCCAGTGTGCTCGGGTCAGAATCATAGCATTTTGAATAAAGCGGAGCTTTCTTAATATAAAGCTTCTCTGAAGTGCTCGCGGTTACAAATGCCGAGCATCCGGCTGAATTTGAAGAACAATTTGAAGATAAGCGATTATTGAAATGAATTTCGGAATTTTCCCCGATTGCGCTATATTGCGGATCGTAACCCAACCATGTATTGCTTGCATTTTTTATTAAACTGTACGCGGCACAGCCAATATTATCTTGGTTGCAATAACCGGTATCAAGAGTCCTGTATAAGTAGCTGACGGTCTTGCCGGAGCTGTCCGCGAACGACCTGCAAGTTCTGTTTTGCGCCTCGCATCGCTCACTGTCAATTTTCCAAACATTTTTCTCCCGAACGCAGTAGCCGTAAGACGCGCAATTGCCGTTTTTGTCATAAGCGACGCACGAAGAACTGTCAACACATTCCTTGGTTCTCCCGGCGCCGGGGAAAAATTCACTTGACCCATAGGCCATGGCGTTACACCTCGCGATTGGCGCTTTAATAATCCAATTTGGATCAATTAAACGACAAAACGGTTTCCCCACAGGGTCATCTACCACGCCGATTACTTTTCCTCCCGCGTCTTTTATAAACTCACAATCATTAAATCCTTTGACAACTTCATCCAGGATCCACGGCTTATCCGGATCGCTGTTTTGAGCCGCGATTTCAAAACCCAACGGCAAAATTCTAAATTTTCTCAACTTAACTATATTTGCGTAGCAGTATGCCCGTTGGTAGCAATTTTTATCTGAATTGTCCGAACGTTCAGGCGGCAGCAATTTCCACTCTTTTCTCAACCAACCTTTTGCCAGCGCCTCGGCGATAGTTACCGGCCTGCCGGCGCTCGCCTCTTGCGCCGCGTCAACCAAATTTTCATCGGCAACGCAATTATCCGGACCCGGCGTATCCGGACAACTGGACAAATTCGCGAGTGTGTCATACCTGTCAATTTCAGTTATTTCAGGAAACAATAATTTACTGAACAATTGCTGGGCCTCCCTTCGTCCGCCGGTAACAAGGCCTTCATATTGTCCAAGCAAATCCCCTCCCGGAGTTCTGTTGCAATTGCCATAAGTTGAAAAATCCGCCAAATCGCCATCTACGCAAGCGATGCCCAGCGGGAACATTCCTCTTGTTTGCCAATTATCCATCATTTCCTTAACCAGAGTGCTTAAAAAAAATCCGGCCACATCGGTTGCCCCATTTCCTAAACTTGAAAGCAAGATATCCCATTTGTCTTTTCTTAACTTACTGGGGCTTGCTTCTTCGCCTTCTTTCTTTACAACCTGCGGCGGAGTTACAATCTGTTCCGAAATCGGCGCGGTCTTTGCTCTATAACCGTCGCCCTCTTCCCTTTGCAGTTGTTTCGCGTAAGTTTGTTCTTTGATAAGGTTATCAATCTTCTCGGTCGCGGAAAGCATAATACCCAAATCGCTCTGTTCGGGTTTAAACGCCATATTAAAACGTTCTTCTATCGCTTCCCCGCTGCCATACATGCTTCTCCAATTATCAGCTCCCCAATTTTCTTTAAACTCACTCCAAGTGCAGGCCGGCTTGATTGGGGAAATATTACCTCCGCGCAAATACTTCATTTGTATTCCAACTCTCATTGTCAAATCCAACCTCACATCCGGTATTTTACATAGATTCAAACCATACGGCTTACCCAGTTGTTCAAGAGCTACGCCAAACGTATCATCTGCGACAGTTCCAAGATAATCGCCAAATGAAGTCGCGTAATAAAGCGGACTTTGGCCATTTCCTCCGGACGCAAGCCAAACCGCCGTGTCATAGGCAACTCTTTTTGAAAAATACATGGCGGATGTGCCAATTATCTTCCAGGCCGAAGATTTCAAATGACCGATAATCCTATCAAAATAGGTCTCGGCTTTTCTGGCCGTGTCCACGACAGGCATCCCAGCCGGCGGCGCGGCAACTTTTGCCACCTCCGCGCTTTTTTGGTTTTGTAATATAGTTGAAAAAAAGTCTTTGCCGTCACCCGATAATCCCCCTCCTATATCTCCCAGTAGCGCCCTGACAGGCTTCGCGTAAAACAAAGAACCGGCAACAGTTGATAAAACAAAAATAAGCGCCAGTAATATCAATATTGTCTTTTTTATTTTTTGCATAGCTTTGATCGCGCGAACTTCTTTAACGGGCAGTGCCCGTTGCTTCGGTGGTATTTAAAAATTGTTTTACAAGCCTCATCAAATCTTCATCGGAAACTTTTTCCAAAACCTTGCTGTCCATTCCGGCGCTTAAAAGCTGTTGGCGCAATTCTTTTGCGCCTCCGCTCATTTTTATTAATTCCTCTATTGAACCCGCTGATCCGGAAAGTTTCAGCGACGATGTCGCTTGCATTGAGGCTGGAATCGCCGCCGGATTT
>JBBTQE010000073.1:0-1073 GCA_038065775.1 Patescibacteria group bacterium | reverse complement strand
CGGTATTTGTCTCCGGCAAGTATGCCTATGTGGCTAACTACACTTCAAACACCATTTCAGTTGTTGATGTGTCAAATCCATTATTTCCAATTCAAATCGCCACCACCTCCGTTGGAAGCGGGCCATACTCAATCTATGTCTCCGGCAAATATGCCTATGTGGCTAATAATGGTTCGGATAGTATTTCAGTAGTTGATGTATCAAACCCATTTGTCCCAATTCAAATCGCCACCACCTCCGTTGGAAGCGTGCCATACTCAATCTATGTCTCCGGCAAATATGCCTATGTGGCTAATAGTGGCGGAACAAATAGTGTTTCTGTTGTAGATATTTCCAACCCATCCGCTCCAACTCAAATCGCGACTTTGGCGCTTGGCACAATAAATCCGCAGTCAATTTTTGTCTCCGGCCGTTATGCTTATGTAGTTAATAACGGTTCAGACAGTATTACTGTGGTTGATATATCAAATCCATCAACTCCAATTCAACTGGGTTCAGCGACTGTTGGGGATGGGCCAGTTTCAATCTATGTCTCCGGCCGTTATGCTTATGTGGCTAACCTTACCATACCGAGCAGTATTTCTGTGGTTGATGTTTCCAATCCGTCCACTCCAGTTCAAATCGCCACTACTTCAGTAGGGACATGGCCATACTCAATCTTCGTATCCGGCCGGTATGCCTATGTGGCGAATTATAGCTTAGGTAACATTTCTGTAGTTGATGTTTCAAGCTCAACTGCCCCGGTTAGAATTACAAATGTTTCAGTAGGCACCGGCCCTTCATCAGTTTATGTCTCCGGCCGCTATGCCTACACTGCTAATTATAATGGAGGCAATGGCTCTACTATCTCTGTCGTAGACATCTCCGGCACCGAAGTTACCTCGCTCATCGCCCACAGCGCCGAAGTCGGCAATATCCAATCAAGAAACGATGTTTTCGCTCAGGGAAATATTATGGCCGGCACTTCGCTTATGGTCGGAGCCGGAGGAATAATGTCGCAAGGGTCGCTGTCGGTTTTTGCTTCTTCAACTGGTTCAACGTCTTCCATTTTCGGCATTGATTCAACTCAAGCG
>JBBTQE010000072.1:0-1824 GCA_038065775.1 Patescibacteria group bacterium | reverse complement strand
ACGAAGAAATTACAGCCTCTTGCGCCGAAGGCGAGGTCGGTTATGTTTATAAAGGAATTCTTCCGTTTGAAGTCCACAAAACGGAAATAAAAGAAGTCGCTCCGACCAAAACAAAAATAATGATGAATGTTGGCGATCCGGACAGCGCATTTTCGCTTTCAGCGATTCCAAACGACGGGGTCGGGCTGGCGCGCGAAGAATTTATTTTCACAAATTTTGTAAAAATTCATCCATTGGCTTTGGTAAATTATAAAAAACAGAGAGGAGAAGTTAAGCGTAAAATTGATGAGCTTACGGTTGGTTACGCGGACAAGTCAAAATTTTGCGTGGACAAATTGGCGGAAGGCATTGCTTTTATCGCTTCGGCTTTTCATCCGCACGATGTCATTGTCCGTTTGTCTGATTTCAAAACAAACGAATATGCCACGCTTATTGGCGGGCATGATTATGAACCAAAAGAAGAAAATCCAATGCTTGGCTGGCGCGGCGCCTCCCGTTATTATGATGAAAAATATAAGCCCGGATTTAAATTGGAATGTGAAGCGTTGAAAAAAGTCCGCGAGGAATGGGGGTTAAAAAATGTCATCATAATGGTGCCGTTTTGCCGCACGGTTGAAGAAGGCAAAAAAGTTTTAAAAACAATGAAAGAATTTGGTTTGGAGCGTGGCAAAAACGGATTAAAAGTGTATGTAATGTGTGAAATCCCTTCCAATGTTATTTTAGCAAATGAATTTTCGCAAATTTTCGACGGTTTTAGCATCGGTTCTAACGATTTGACGCAGTTGACTTTGGGAGTTGACAGGGATTCCGCGCTTGTGAGCCATGTTTATGATGAGAAAAACGAGGCCGTGAAGACGCTAATCAGACAGGTTATAAAAACCGCGCACCAATACAAACGCAAAGTGGGTATTTGCGGGCAGGCGCCGAGCGATTATCCGGAGTTCGCGGAATTTTTGGTGCAAGAGGGGATAGATAGCATTTCTTTAAATCCGGATACGGTGCTAAAAACGCGCCAGCGCATCGCGGCAATGGAAAAAAAGGTTGGAGTCAGGCCGTCTGCGTTAAAGGTGGCAATGGCTACAAAAATGTTGTTAATTTTTGGTGTGTTGGGGCTGGCTACAATAATGGGAGGTTATGCTTGCCAGACTACAAACAATAAATCGGGCGTGGAATTGCAGGCAACGATTGTGAATGAAGTGGCAATCGCGAATACGCGTCTAAGACAGGCGCTTGAAAAAAAGTTTGAAGATGAGAAAATCAAAGAGAGAAGTCAATACGACGAAAGCGGTTTTTACAGTTACAGGTTTTATTATCCAGCGTTTTGGTCTGTATCTCATGCGCCGGATAGAGTTGAGTTTAATGATAAAAATGGGCTTCAATTTAGCGTAGAAGTTAATCCACTTTTAAGAGACCAAGTAACACCTGAAAATTTATCCACAACTACATGGCAAGGATTTAAAGCTAAAACATGGGAGTTAACTAGTCCTAGCGGACTTAAGACAAAGGTTTTGGATATTTACCCTAATGGTTACAAAAAGAGTGAAATGGTAGAAATAGCAGGCAGTGACAAATATTTTGATGAAATATTGAGCAATTTTGAATTTTTTGTGTCAGAGAAAAAATAATTTTTTCTCTCACTCATTTCGTTATATGGGCTTTGCCGCATATATTCTCATTCGCTCATCAATAATATTATTCAAAAATAATCGAGCAAGCTCGTTATTTTCTCACAATATTACTTAACTCACTCATTTCGAATATGAAAAAAAAGAATCCAATCCCTCGTCGAAAGATGTTTGGGTTAAAATTAACAATTATACAATT
>JBBTQE010000071.1:0-6549 GCA_038065775.1 Patescibacteria group bacterium | reverse complement strand
ATATTATCATCAAGAACTTTGAATCCGTGTTTGGGTGGACGAAACAGATTGGGATATAGACAGCTTCCTCATTCTCTTTTGATTCAATATATCCAGATTCATCTCCTCCGGAGAGAATTTTGCGTAACCGTTTAGCGATGAGCAGAACAAATTATTCTTTGCCAGCAAGGCGTCAAGGCCACTCTTCCATTCTTGCGCATGTTTTTATTATGGTATATAATAAGAGTCAAAGGTAACATCCCGAGTAACATTTAATCCATAAAGCATAAATATATGGAAAAAGCGGTTATTCTAAGCATTCTAAAAAGCAATAATACGGTTTTTTCTTTTAAGGAGTTACTGTTGGCTTCCGGAGAAAGTAAGCCCGCTCTTTTGAGACGCAGGATTCATTATTATATAAAAAATGGACATCTGTATGGAATACGCAGGGGTTTATACGCCAAAGATAAAAACTATAACAAGCTTGAATTGGCAACAAAGATATTTATTCCGGCTTATGTAAGTTTTGAAACGGTCTTAGCCGAAGCGGGAATCATATTCCAGCATTATAGCCAAATTTTTGTCGCTTCTTATCAAACAAAAGAAATAAATTGTGATGGGCAAATTTTTTCTTTCAAAAAATTAAAAACCGACATTCTCAACAACAACTCCGGGATAGAAAACAAGGGTTATTATCCCATCGCTTCCAAAGAAAGAGCGTTTTTGGATGTTGTCTATTTAAATAAAGATTACCACTTTGACAACTTGTCGCCTTTGGATTGGGACAAGGTGTTTTCTATTATGCCGATGTATAAAAATAAACGAATGGCCAAAAAAGTTAATCAATGCCGTAAAGATTTTGAATCTAACCAAAACCAATAATATTTATGACAATAGATGTAACAACACACAAAAATATTCTTATTAGAATCCTTAAGGACATATTCACCGATCCGAACGTCGGCCCCTTTCTCGGGTTCAAGGGAGGAACGGCCGTTTTTCTTTTTTACGGTCTCAATCGTTTTTCCGTGGACTTGGATTTTGACTTGCTCGACAAAACGAAAGAGGATCAAGTTTTTAAAAGGGTTAAAGAGATTTTGGAAAGTTACGGGACACTTAAAGAAGCCGAAATGAAAAGGTTTAATTTTTTTTATTTGCTTTCTTATGAAGAGAAAATCGTTGGGGCTCAAAATGTAAAAGTGGAAATAAATCGCAGAGATTTTGGTTCTAAGTATGAAATAAAGTCGTACATCGGTATTCCAATGAAAGTGATGGTTAAGGAAGATATGGCGGCCCACAAACTTTGCGCCATGTATGAGAGAATAGGCAAAACCAACCGAGATGTTTTTGATGTTTATTTCTTTTTAAAAGATAATTGGCCGGTTAATAAACAGATAGTGGAAAGTCGCGCCGGCATGGCATATAAAGAATTTTTGAAGAAGAATATTGAATTATTGGGGAAGACGGCAAATCGCAATATTCTTTCCGGTATCGGCGAGCTCTTGGATAAAAAACAGAAAACTTGGGTTAAGTTGAAACTTAGGACAGAGGTAATATTTTTGCTCCGGCTTGCGTTAGAAAGCGAAAAATAAGCGCTGCCAAAGAGGGGGCGCTAGTGATTTTAATCCACACCTTCCTACCAACAAAAAAGACAACAACTCTGCAGATTTGTGGTATACTATATTTAGGAAGGAAATTTCAAAAAGATATTTTTTTTGAAATTTTGCGTTTGGTTCAAGATTGAAATATTTCCATGGAGCCTATTATAAAAGCGGAAAATATAAAGGTAATTTACAACCGGGGGAAAGCCTATGAATTTACAGCTTTGAATGGTATTGATATTGAGGTTTTTCCGGAAGAGTATCTGATTTTTTATGGACCATCCGGTTGCGGGAAATCCACAATGCTGTACACAATCCTTGGCTTACAGACTCCAAGTGATGGCAAGTTGTACATCAACGGAGAGGACAGCTCGACGTTTAATGAAGCTCAAAAAAGCAAGATGGATTCGCAGTATTTTGGCATAGTTTTTCAGAATTTTAATCTGATCTACTCATTGAATGTGCTGGAAAATATCACACTGCCGCAGGTTTTTATTAATTCTCCGAAAAAAGAGAGGGAAGACAAAGCGATGATCCTTCTGAAACGTTTCGGAATTGAAACTCGTTCAAAAGATATTCCCTCAAATCTCTCCGGCGGGCAACAGCAAAGAGTCGCCATTTGCCGCGCGTTGGTAAACGATCCGGCGGTTCTTCTTGCCGATGAACCGGTCGGGAATCTTGACAGCGAATCGGCAAAAATCGTAATGGAAACATTGAAGGATATTAATCGCCGGGACAGAAAAACTGTAATTCTTGTTACTCATGATCCCAGTTATCTGCCATACGCGGACAGGATTTATTTTTTTAAGGACGCGAAGATTGAGCGGGTGGTTAAGAACAGGCGCACGGTTGAAGACGAGGACAAGACGGGCGAGGAATTCACATTGACAAACCAGCTGGCCAAACTCGCGCGCGTTCATGATTACATGAATGTCCCGCAACTTAAAGCATGGAGCCTTACCAATTATTTGATTGAAGAAATGACGGTTAATCAGACAGAACGGCTTGAGAAGGCCATGGAATTTTTACTTAGCGGGAAATTGAGCGAACATGGGTTTTTTGAAGAGTTGAACAGGTCTTATGGCGAAGGCGGCGTGGGGCTATACATAACCACGGCGATAAATTATACGATGAAAGTCAGCGAACTGTTGAGGGAGGTTAGTGAATGTTTGAAGGTTGTTAAGAATAACACAAATGACGGAAAAATGAAGATGGTGGAAATTTTGAGGAAGTTTTTGTTGAGTGATTATAAGGGGCATTTGACGCCGGAACAAATTCAGACACTGGAAAAAGTAATACACAATAGAGTATTTGGAATTTCTTCGGTTCAGGAATTTAATAAATTTTTGGATTGGCCGGTGGAAGAAGGCGGGGTCGGATTGAATGTCGCGACCGCCGAACATCTGGCCGAGAAGCTGGAAATAATATTGGGGCAAATGTATTCAGTGTAATTTGGTGTATGCGTATTTCGGATCTTTTTTCATTATCAACCAGAATGTTTAGAACCAGGCCGACCAGAACATGGCTGACGGTTTTGGGCATCAGCGTTGGCATCGGCGCCGTGCTTTTTTTGGTGTCTTTGGGTTATGGTTTGCAGAATGTTGTTTTGCAAAAGATCGTTTTCAATCAAGCCATGTTGAGTTTATCGGTTACGCCCAGCAGTGATTTAATTACCGTTGACAAGCAAGCATTGAGTGATTTTTTATCAATACCCCATGTTACCGATGTGGCTCCATTGGCAAATTATACGGGTCAGGCGGCGCTTGATGATATTAACGGAACAATTGAGATTAGGGCCGTGGATTCGGCGTTTTTTGCGTATGCCGGTGTAGCTTCGGTGGCTGGTGAATTGTACGGCAAAGACGAAACCGGAAGCGTTATGATTTCAGAAGCCGTACTTAAATTGTTCGGGATAGAGGATCCAGTCAGTGTGATTGGCAAAGAATTGGCAATAAAAATTTTTTTGAACAAAAAAGTTGAGGATCAGACAACGCTTGAAATAATGGACATACCCGGCAAATTTAAAATAAAAGGCGTTGTGGAGGACGGCCAAAGCAGTTACATTTATTTTCCATTGCAAGAATTATTAAATAATGTAAAAGTTGAACGTTTTGAACAAGTTCAGGTTAAGGTTGATGATGCCAAAAATATACAAGGAGTTAAGGACGTGGTCTTGGTCAAGGGTTTTCAGACGCAGTCTCTTTCTGAAACGATTGATCAGGCCAATAAAATATTCAGCGTGGTTCAGATTGTGCTTGGTTTATTTGGAGCGGTCGCTTTGGTTGTTTCGTCCATCGGCATGTTTAACACCATGACTGTTACATTGTTGGAAAGAACAAATGAGATCGGTATTATGCGCGCGCTTGGGGCGAGCAAGCATAATTTGAAGAACTTATTTTTGTCAGAGTCAGTGATAATTGGTTTTTTGGGAGGTTTAATGGGGGTGGTTATTGGATTTATGGGCGGGCAATTTTTCAATTGGGGAGTGAATAGCTTGGCCGCGAGATTCGGAGGCGCAAAAACGAATCTATTTTCTTATCCCGGCTGGTTTTTGGTTGTGATAGTCGGCCTGTCGTTTATAATCGGATTTTTTTCGGGAATATTCCCGGCGCGAAGAGCGGCCGGGATGGATCCGCTTGAGGCGTTGAGATACAAATAGAGTCGCTCCTGATAATTTTTTCGCCTTCCTCGCCCGCGAGGGCTCGGGGATGTCCGCTGTGGCGGACATAACCCGCTCAAAAATAATCACTCGCTTAGTTGGTTATTTTTTGACGACTTATCCACACTATTTGTTAGTAGTGAAATACCGTAATGAGGAGTATAATATATATGTTCTGCGATTAAGGTGGAAATGATATGCGGAAGCGCCGGAAAACAATTGGAGAGAAAAGAAAAATCCCCATTTTTGTTGTAATTGGGCTGGTTTTGTTTTTTGCATTTGTATATTTTTACAATTCAAAAAGTGTTCAAGCCGCAAATCCGCCGGCGATTATAACCTATCAAGGCAAACTGCTTATTAGTAATGTTTTGGCTACCACCACCCAGAGCATGTATTTTATTTTGTATGATGCTTTGTCAGGTGGAAATATTTTGTACACCGCGAGCGGCACGGTTGCGACGCCATTATCTGTCAGCACCACGCCGACTCAAGGATTGTTCAGTATAAACCTTGGCGACACCGGCACTAATTCTTTAGATCCGACTATTTTTCAAAATAACGCCTCGGTTTATCTTGAAGTCAGGGTCGGGTCAGATACCCTAACTCCTCGCAAACGCCTCACGGCCGCGCCGTACGCCTTTAACGCGAAATATTTAGACGGAGTCGGCACGGCCACAAATTCCACCACCACATATATTCCGGTTTCAGACGCGAGCGGAAATTTTACTTTCAATAGCACAACGATTTCCACCACCACAGTTTTGTATGGCGCTACGCTCGCTTCTTTGGGAGGCAGGGTTGGTATAGGCACCTCATCTCCAATCGCGCGGCTTACTGTCTTAAGCGCTATCGGCGACACAAATGTTTTTGATATTTCTTCATCCACCGGCGGGAGTTTGTTGCGTGTTACGGCTGGCGGAAGAGTTGGTATTGGCACCACCACCCCGGCTGAAAAACTTGATGTGGTTGGGAATATTTCTAATATAACCAGAGCAGGCACCACTTTGTCGCAAATCGCTAGCGTTTCTGTTGGACTTGCTCCGCGATCAGTTTTCGTTTCAGGTAAGTACGCTTACACAGCGAATTTTACCTCAAACACCATTTCTGTTGTGGATATTTCCAATCCTTCTTCACCTATTCAAATTTCTACCACATCTGTTGATGTCGGCCCTCAATCAATTTATGTTTCCGGAAAATATGCCTATGTGGCCAACAATACAACTCCAGGCGTTCTTTCTGTGGTTGATATTTCAAATCCAGCTTCTCCAGTTCAGATTGCCACAACATCTGTGGGAAATAGCCCGCGCTCCGTTTATGTTTCCGGCAAGTTTGCTTATACTGCCAATGCCGGGCCGGACAATATCTCTGTGGTTGATATCTCAAATCCAACTTCTCCAATTCAGATCGCCACGGTTTCAGTAGATCAAGACCCATTGTCAATCTATGTCTCCGGCCGCTATGCGTATACGGCTAATTATAGCGGCAATACTATTTCCGTTGTAGACATATCCAATCCTTTGGCTCCGACTCAAGTTGCCACCACTTCCGTTGGCGATGGCCCTTACTCAATTTATGTCTCTGGCCGTTATGCGTATGTTGCTAATAGTGGTCTTGATAGCATATCGGTAGTTGACATATCCAACCCTTCTGCTCCAATTCAAATCGCAACTACTTCTGTAGGCAATAATCCTTACTCAATTTTTGTCTCGGGCCGCTACGCTTATGTGGCTAATGGAAACGACTCAAATATTTCTATTGTTGATATTTCTTCTTCTTCATCACCGTTTCAAATTACCACAGTATCTGTAGGGAGTAATCCGTTTTCAGTTTTTGTCTCCGGTCGCTACGCCTATGTTGCTAACGGCAACGCAATCTCCATCGTAGATATCTCCGGCACCGAAGTTACCTCGCTCATCGCCCATAGCGCCGAGGTCGGCAATATCCAATCAAGAAATGACATATTCGCTCAAGGAAATATCATGGCCGGCACCTCATTTATGGTCGGAGCCGGAGGAATAATGTCGCAGGGTGCGCTGTCTGTTTACGCTTCTTCAACGGGAGCGACATCTTCAATTTTCAGTATTGATTCCGCGCAAAAAAGTAATATATTAAAAGTGCTGGCGAATGGAGATATTGGCATTGGCACATCAACTCCTTCGGTCAAACTGAGTGTTGTCGGCACAGCCGGGAATAATGATGTTTTAGACATCGCAAGTTCCACTGGCGCGAGTATGTTGCGGGTTACTGCGAATGGGAATGTCGGCATAAACACATCTTCTCCAATCGCGCGATTAGCCGTCTTAAGCGCCA
>JBBTQE010000070.1:0-1383 GCA_038065775.1 Patescibacteria group bacterium | reverse complement strand
TGCCGCGCTCTTTTTCCTGTTCCATCCAATCCATTTCAGCCGCGCCTTCGTGCACCTCGCCGATTTTGTGCTTCTTTCCGGTGTAAAACAAAACGCGCTCCGTGGTGGTGGTCTTGCCGGCATCTATGTGCGCCATGATGCCGATATTTCTTGTTTTATCCAGAGTAAATTCTCTTGGCATATATAATTATTTTTAGAGATTGAGCAATTGCGGAATTTTATTTGGCAAACCTCGCGAAATGCGCAAAAGCTTTGTTAGCCTCGGCCATTCTGTGGACATCGTCGCGTTTCTTGATAGCGTCGCCGACTCCTTGAGAGCTGTCCAGCAAAATAGTGGCTAATTTTTCCGCCATTGGCTGACCTTTTTTATTCCTAGCCGCGTCAATAATCCATCTGAATGTCAAAGAAAATTGCCTGGCGGCGCTTACCGGCATTGGAACCTGATAATTGGCGCCCCCGACTCTTCTTGTTCTTACTTCAACTTGCGGCTGAACATTTTTTATCGCCTCTTCAAAAACTTTAACAGGATCTTTTTTTCCGCCAGAGGCGCCGTGTTCACCTTGGGCCGGAGCTTTCGTGATGATATCAAAAGCATCATAAACAATAGTTTGCGAAGTGCTCTTTTTTCCATTTTTCATTATATGATTGATGAATTTTGCGACAACAACATTTCCAAATTTTGGGTCTGGTTTAATTTCTCTTTTTAGGGTTCCTCTTCCGCCTCTCATATAAAAACATTTTAATTAAATAATCGGAACACAAGTTATTTTTTTGCCGCCTTCGGCCTCTTCGCGCCATAAAGACTTCGACCGCGTCGGCGCCCCTCAACTCCCTGCGTATCGTAAATTCCGCGAACAATGTGATAGCGGACACCCGGCAAATCCTTAACGCGTCCGCCGCGAATCAAAACAATGGAGTGCTCCTGAAGATTGTGGCCCTCTCCAGGGATATACGCGATGACTTCCTGGCCATTGGCCAGACGAATTTTCGCGACTTTTCTCAAAGCCGAGTTCGGTTTCTTTGGAGTGGTCGTGTAAACCTTTGTGCAAACCCCGCGCTTAAACGGGCTTCCTTTTGGGAAAATCGTTTTGCGTCTGTGCAAATTGTCTATGGTAAACTGCAAAGCCGGCGTCTTACTTTTGCGCGACTGCTTTTGCCTTGGTCTTTTTATCAACTGATTAATCGTTGGCATAAAAATTTTAATGCTTAAAACTTGAAACTCGCAAATAAAAAAGCTGAACGGTTTTGTTGCTCAGCCACGAGACTTTAGATACGTTCTGGAAACAGTATATAACAAAGCTCTTTTGCTGTCAAGAACTTAAACGAGATTGCAGTAATCTAAACTACTGGAACCACCTAAATGGTAAAATATGGCTTTATCCA
>JBBTQE010000069.1:0-1040 GCA_038065775.1 Patescibacteria group bacterium | reverse complement strand
AATTTATTGTGGCCGGACATAGTGGTAGTTTACAATTTATAGGAAAAAATGCAAAGCGGGATTTCTTCATATTGGAGTCAAATACTGGACAATTTTTGACATATGTGCTAGGCTAGCATCAGAGGTTTGAGCGATGGTTATGGTATCACGCTGTCGCGCCAAGAAGTTGCATTCATTGAGTTTCCGCGTGGCTGGCCAGTGCGCGGAATCTGTCGAGTGTAATTGGTTAACAAATCGGGGTGGATCGGTACTTCCTGACTCCACCATGCCATAGTTTGCATGTTGACATGTGGCAAGCCCGCGTCAGTGTTCGGGCAACAATGTGCAATTCGTTTGGTGAAAAGAGTTTCGAGCCACCGAATACTTTTTTAGGGCGACTTACCATCGCCCTTTTCTTTTTATAACAATTATTAGTTTCGTGGTATCGCGAAGTTAATAATTTATGGTTATTTTGGATTTACAATAAATCCCATTGGGTACTTTGGTTTCGGAGGTTCTTCGACCATCCTCTTGATCATTGAATAAACCGTCGTAAGTTGTTCGCCAAACTTTTTCTGATTATTTTCCAATTCTTCCACTTTGCGCGCAAGCTCTTTATTGGTTGCGAGTAATTCACGAAGCTTTATGAACGCGCGAATTATGGCTATATTCATTTGCACGGCGCGTTGGCTGTTCAATACCGAAGAAAGCATTGATACACCGTGTTCTGTAAATGCATATGGCATATGGCGACTGCCACCCCAACTTGAAATCACAATTTGTGATTTCAAGTTTTCAAACTCGGTTTCGCTTAATTGGAACATAAAGTCTTCGGGAAAACGACTAATATTTCGTTTAACTGCTTGTATTAATGCGCGTGGTTCAATATCATATAATTCCGCGAGATGCAGACTCAACATAACCTTACAGCCTCGTATGAAAAAAATTCGTTTTTCTACAACTTCTTCCGGAATAATTTCAGATACGATTTGAACACTTTTTTGCATCCGACCATTCTATCACCCCAAATAATTTTGGGAACTTACGGAGCGCGATAAATT
>JBBTQE010000068.1:0-20543 GCA_038065775.1 Patescibacteria group bacterium | reverse complement strand
TAGAGCGCGTCACTGATAATGACGAGGTCTGAGGTTCGATTCCTCAATCGCCCACGAAACGCCATCTGGCGTTTTTGTGTTATATTTGCAAAAAGAAAAAATCTCATATATAATATTAATTCAGAAGGGTGGTTTTTATATCTCCAAATACGTATGGAAATAAAGAGTAAAAAAAGGGTTGGCAAGATAGTCCTCGGATATCTGGGGAGCGCAGGCTTGTTTTTGATAGAAATCATTAAAGTTGCTGTGCTGGCCGGGATTACTATCGGCATAGTCAGGTATTTTTTGTTCAAGCCGTTTTATGTTAAGGGCGCGTCAATGGAGCCGAATTTTTTTGATAAGGAGTATTTAATAATAGATGAAATTAGTTTTAGGTTCAGAGCGCCAGGAAGAGGCGAGGTAATCGTTTTTAAATATCCGGACAATCCAAAGGAATTTTTTTTGAAAAGAATAGTCGGATTGCCCGGCGAAACAGTTAAAGTTGCCGAAGGGCAAATAACAATATATAACACCGAACATCCGGAAGGGGTTGTGTTGGATGAGCCGTATCTGCCAATGGATTTGTCGACCGTTGGTGAGAGGGTTACCATTCTTGATGGAAATCAGTATTTTGTTTTGGGCGATAACAGGCAAAATAGTTATGATTCAAGAAGATTTGGCGCTGTTGATAAAAAATTAATCATCGGCCGGACTTTTTTTAGGGGTTGGCCTTTTAACCGCGCCGAGCTGATAAGACAGCCGGATCTAAATATTTAATATGCCGAAAATAAAAAAAGAAAAGGCTTTGAAAAAAAAGACAAAAGTAAAAATTGAGAAAGAAAAATCTCCGGTTCCTGAAAAGAGCAAAAAAACATATAGCCTCCTTAGGGGCATGCACGATATTCTTCCAAAAGATGAAAAATACTGGAAGACTTTTTTTCATATTGTCGAGAATCTGGCCGAGCATTTTCAGTTTGGAAGAATTGAGACGCCGATTTTGGAAGAACTGAATCTTTTTGTCAGATCAGTTGGCAGGGGAACGGATATTGTTGACAAAGAAATGTACGCCTTTGAAGACAGAGATGGCAATAGAGTTTGTTTGCGGCCGGAAGCAACCGCTTCAGTAGTGAGGGCGTATATTCTGCATGGAATGTGGAATATGCCGCAACCAATAAAACTTTGGTATTGGGGACAGATGTTTAGATATGACAGGCCTCAAGCCGGAAGATTTAGGCAGTTTTTTCAGGCCGGATTTGAAACGATCGGAGATGCGGATCCATCTGCCGACGCGGAGTTGATATTAACGGCTCATAATTTTTACAAGGACATGGGTCTTCCGGTTGAAATTCATATCAATAGCATTGGTATGCCCGAAGAAAGGCAAAAATATAAAAATGCTCTGGTTGAATATTATAGAAGCAAAAGGAGTTATTTATGCGATGATTGCAAGGCGCGGTTAAATAAAAATCCTCTTCGCTTGCTTGATTGCAAAAATGAGAAATGCCAGCCGGTAAAAGAGGAAGCCCCGCAGATTATTGATTGGCTGGATGATGAATCAAAAAATCATTTTATGAAAGTGTTGGAATATTTGGACGAACTTTCCATTCCTTATGTTTTGCGTTCAACACTGGTTCGCGGTCTTGATTATTACACCAAGACGGTATTTGAAGTTTATACTGTGTCTACCGGTGAGGGTGGAGCGCAAAGCGCGTTGGGCGGAGGCGGTCGATATGATCTGTTGGTTGAAGAGTTGGGAGGGAAAGCAACGCCGGCAGTCGGATTGTCGCTAGGCATTGAGAGGTCGGTCAGCGCATTGAAGCAGTATAATGAGCAAAACCAACTTAAACCGTCGGTTAAGAAATATGACGCGTATATAGCCCAGTTGGGGGATCAGGCCAAACGCAGGGCTTTAAAAATTTTAAATGAATTGCGAAATTCCGGATTAAAAATCAACTACAATTTCGCAAAGAATTCGTTAAAATCTCAGCTTGAATCGGCCAATGGTTTGCAAGTGCCATACGCATTGATTTTAGGCCAGAAGGAAGTGCAAGATGGCACAATTATAATCAGAGACATGGAGTCTGGCGTGCAGGAAATTGTTGATCAAAAGAAGACCTGCTTAATCTTAATCAAAAAGCTTGGTAAAGTTTGACGAAGAGCCTGATTTTGTGTATACTTTACGAGTATTTATTAACAAAGCGATTAGTATTTTTTGAGCGGGTTATGGCCACCACAGTGGCCATCCATGAGCTTTCGCAAGCGAGGAAAGCGAAAAAATTACTAAGAGCGGATTTTTAGAAAGAGAGGTGAATTTGTGCCAGAAGTAAAACGGAAGAAAAACGAATCTTTTGAGGCTTTTTTACGAAGAGTAAAAAAGAGATGGCAGCAATCAGGGAAAATATTACAGGCGAAAAAGATTCAATATTATGAACGGCCGAAGAATAAAAATATGCGCAAAAAAAGCGCATTGCATAGAATGGCCGTATCGCAAAAAATGGAGTACCTGAAAAAAATCGGCAGATTGCCTGAAGAGCCGAAAAAATTTGGTAGATAATTTTTAGTAATTAAAATCCATTGTTCCATGCTTCAATGGGTTAAAAAAAAATCTTCTGTAAAAAAGACTGCAATATTGTGTGGAATTGTTTTTGTTGTCGGTTTTTTTATTTTTGGAAATAAAGTTTCCGCGCAAAGCATAAGCGATGCCAGCAGTTCCTTGCGAGAAGGCTTGAGCGCGGTTGAATCAACAGGACTGCCGTCAACAGATATAAGGGTTATTGTCGCAAAGGTAATTAAAGCGGCGCTCGGATTATTGGGCGTCGTTGTTTTGGTTTTAACAATATATGCCGGATTTTTATGGATGACTGCGGGAGGCAATGAAGAGCAAATAACAAAAGCAAAAAAAATGATGCTTAATTCGGCGATTGGCTTGGCGATCATTTTAAGCGCTTACGCTTTGGTGGTTTTTGTCGCAAGAATGCTTGGTGTTGGCGCCGGCGGTGATGGAGGAGATGTCGGGGGGTCGGCTATGGGAGTTCCAGTCATTCAAAATTTTTCCGGCAGTGGCGCTTTGGGCAGGATTGTAAAAGATCACTATCCGGCGCGCGACCAAGTTGATGTTCCGCGAAACGCGAAAATAGTAATAACATTTGGCAAACCGATTTTGCCGGAAACTTTTTTAGATGACACAAACCGGGATGGAATATTTGGCAGTTGCAACGACCCGATTAATAATTGGGCGGAAGACTGCGACCGGGTTAAAACCAGTTTTGATAAATTGAGCGATAATTTTATAAATATTCAACAAGTTGACGCCGAGAATCCGATTGCCGGTGCGGTGGTTTTAGCCGCGTCAAGCACGGCTAATGGAATTTCGGGCATTTATACTCTTGTCATCAAACCAATTATTGATCCATCAGTTCCGTCAGGCGGTTATATGGGTTCATCCACACAAAGAATTTCCTACAAAGTTCGTTTGGGTGGAGAAATCAAACTTGATGACCCGGCTAACGGGAATCCGTCGGCTTTTCAGAGCGCCCAGTTTGGGAGCAATTATTATGAGTGGCAGTTCTCTAACGGCACCGCTTTGGACGCCGCTCCTCCGAGAGTGGAGAGCGTATTTCCGCCGGCCGGTTCAACGGAAGCCATGAATTCAATTTTGCAAATTCACTTTAGCGAACCGATTGATCCGACCGGCATTCAGGGGAAGTTTGTCGCGGGCGATAATGAATTTTTTATTGAAGGGCAGAATATTTTTCTCAAAAGCGGATCCAGCGAGATGCCGCCCGGTAATTTTATTTTGACGAATAATTACAGAACACTTGAGTTTGTTTCCACCAAAGAATGCGGCAAGAATTCTTGCGGAAATAAAATATTTTGCCTGCCGGTCTGCGATAAATCCGGAGCTGATTGCGAAATAGATAATTACGAAATTTTATTGCGAGCCGCGAAGGTGTTTAATGAGAGTTCGTTTGAGGGTCGGCCGTTTACCGGAATTATGGACATGGCCGGGAATTCTCTTGACGGCAGTAAAGATAACAAGCCGGATACGGCTTCAACCGAAATGCCGGCATTTCCAAATCAAAAACAGCCGGATAATTATTTTTGGTCATTTAGATTGGAAAATAGATTGGATACTTCGGCTCCGTATTTGCAGAAAATAATGCCCGGCAAAGACGCGCAAAATGTTCCGCCGGATCAAGAATTAAGTTTGCAGTTTAACAAGAGGATGCGGGTTGACTCAATGTATGGAATAGGGATTCAAGAGTATCCTGCTCCGACAAACGGAGTGCCTGTTTGGAAAGTTCCGGTTTCTGTATTTAACGCAAAAGGCACTTATACCAGAATTAATCATGGGCCATTTTTGGATGACAGGCGCCAATATTACATGCCCATCGTTGATTCAGGAGTTGAGGATGTTCATTATAACTGTTTTTATCCAGGGAAAGGGCCAAATCAAGAAGCTAATTCTGCCGGAGAATCTTCGGAGTGCGACGAAGCCAATCCGGATAATTGTTGCCAGGTAATTACTCAACAAAATCAAGCCTTTTGTTGCAATGGATTGGTATCTGAAAGCGCCAGCACCGCGCAGGCTTGTTTTGAATATTTACGAAGCGTGAGCATATAATTTTTGAGAATGACATTTTGTAAAACATGAGGAAAGAAATAAAAAAATTTATTTTAATTTTCATTCTGGTGATTGGCTTGGCCGGGGCGTTTTTGTGGCATGCGAATTTAGCGAGCGCGCAAGTTGATTTGGGAGTGGAAGCGGCTGGCGATACAATCGGTTTGGCCTCAACGGATATCAGAGTTATTGTGGCGAAGATAATCAAGACCGCGCTTGGCTTGCTTGGCATTGTGGCGATTGTCTTGGTTTTATACGGCGGATATGTATGGATGACAGCCGGAGGGGACGAGGAAAAAATAAGTCAGGCAAAAAAAATTCTTGTAAATTCGTTTATCGGCCTTGCCATAATTTTATCGTCTTACGCCATAACAAGTTTTGTATTGAACAGGTTGATTTCCGCGACCACAGGTGTTGAAAACAGCGGCGGGAATATGGGTGGTGGCGGCGGCGGAGGGAATCCGTACTTTCCTTCATCAATTTTTTATGTTGACAGTCTGCCGAAAGGCGGAGTTCTTTGTGTGCGCAATGTTCATTTGGCCGTTACGTTTAATAAAGAAATTAATCCTGATACATTAGCCGACAATTTGGTTCTTGAGAAGGAAGACGGCAGTCCGGCCGGCGGTTCTTGGAGCGCCAACGGAAATACCGCGGTGTTTATTCCTTCCGGCGACTGCGGTTCAGGCCCGAGCGATTGTCTGGACGGGTTAACAAAGTATATTTTGAAATTTAAAAATTCTTCCGCGATAAAATCAAGCGACGGGCTTGTTTTAAATTGTTCCATTAAAGATGGCTGTGGCAATGTCGCGTTTACGACCGGTGACGGAGTGGACAGATTGCCGCCGCAAGTGCAGATACAGGAAATACCCGGTGATTTATTAAAACTTGGCTCAATGATTCCGGTTACGGTAAATTTTACTGACGATAACGGCGTGCAAAAAATAGATTTTGGTTCTGATGGTTATTTCGCGGAAAGCAAAACAATTTCCGGGTGCCAAAAAAGCGGATCCGTATCTTTCAATTGGGTTACAGCCGGCCTGTCTGCCGGTGAACACGCGTTAAAAGCAACGGGCTTTGATTGGTCAATGATGCAGTTCACGGCCAACTCAAATGTCAGTTTGTTGCCCAATCATTGTTTTGACACTCAATTACAGAGTGATCTGGGCGAAACAGTGGCCGGCCCGCCGGCGTGCGGAGGCGAATGCGGCGGGTGTTCCGGTTCTTCTTGTACAAACAACAGCCAGTGTTCAAGCGGATACTGCGAGCTGTCAGGAGGTTCTGGAACTTGTGTTGATAAAATGCGAATTAACGGAGTTTCTCCTTTATCAGGCGCTCCCGGGACTTTTATTAGTATTTCAGGTTCATTTTTTGGAAGCAGTCCTGGCAAAGTTTTTATTAACGATAAGCAAGCGAATCTGGCTTCCTGCGGAATCGGGGGTTGGAAGCCGTGGCAAATCATAGTTGAGGTTCCAGATAGCGCGGAAAGCGGACCTATTCGCGTTGAGACAAATGAAGGCGCTGGAGCAAAGTTAGTTGACAGCACAAATGATGATTGGGGTCCTCGTTTGTCTGATTTTACCGTTAATAGCACAGTCAGACCAGGGTTGTGCGCGATTGTTCCTGACAGCTCTTTACCCGGACAGGAGATTGAATTGACTGGTAAAAATTTTGGCAATGCTTTGGGAAAAGTTTATTTTGGACAAACAGCCGGCCTGGTCGGCTTGAGCAGTTGGGCCGACGTCTATATCAAAGCTCGTGTGCCAATTTTAAATTCAGGCAATGTCGGAGTAAAGGTTGCGAGAAACGGCGTTGACAGCAATAGCTTAAGATTTTTTATTGAAAGCGACGACAATACTAATGGCCCAATAATTTCTTCGGTTAATCCGGAAAGCGGCGCCAAGGGCGAGTATATAACAATTATTGGCAAAAATTTTGGTGACCAGAGAGGAAAAGTTTGGTTTAAATTGGTTGGAGCTGATGGCCAGCCAAGCGGCGACGCGATTGATGGGAGTTTTAATTTTCCGGCGGAATGTGATAGCACGTGGACAGATAAACAAATAATAGTAAAATTTCCTGAAAATAAAGGCGGCGCGGGAAATACATATTTCGTACAGGTAAGGTCTGCGGATATCAGTAAAGGCTGGAGCGCGCTTGGTTCAGTATTTAAACTGAATGTTGGCATGCCAAAGCCTGGAATTTGTGAGATAAATCCAGTTTCCGGGCCTGTCCCGTTCGCGAGCAGTTCGGCTGTTTTGAGAATTGCCGGCGAATATTTCGGATCTTCGCCAAGCGCGTATTTTTGGACTCATTCGGCTTCCGCAACTTCCACAGAAGGAAGGCTGGTCGCGGAGTCTAGCAATTTAACAACTCAAGGCAGTTTAAATATTATAACAACACAACCTCCGCTAGGAACTCAATCTGGGCCGATAATTGTGTATAGAAATGATGACCTGCAATTAAGCAACCCCAGGAATTTTGCGGTTAAAGATTGTGTCAGCAATAATTTATCTTGTCCTGAAGAAAATACGCATTGTTGCGCCACTGGCCCGGAAGTCGGTTCTTGCAAGCCGAATGGAGCGCTGTGTGATGGTGAGACATTATCTTCAGGGTATGTTTGGAGATTCAGCACCAAGGATATTCCGGAAGTCCCGCGAGTTATTGAAAGATGCGACAGGGGCACAGAAGGTGGAAGAAATTTACCCAGCCCGTCCCCCAGCATACAATGGGACTCTTTGCCGTCTGACGACCATCATAATGTTTGCAGATCGGCTTCGGTGGCTGTTGAATTTAATGTTAATTCTATTAATCCAATTTCACGGAGTAGTTTGATTATAAATGAATGTGACGCCGGTTCTGTCAATACGGACCAGAGATCTTGCGTTTCCGGCGGAAATGTTGAGATAGACGGGGCGGGCGATATCGCGCCACAGCCAAGCACAGAAGCAAGGAGTTATATTAAATTAAATCCGAGCGGTTCATATAACGGAGGAAAGTGGAAAGACAATACTTGGTATCAGGTTGTTTTGAAAGATAATATAAGCGCCGGAACCGGAGACACTGCCGCGAATTTGCTAAAAAATAAAACCTGCAATGTGAGTGGGTCGGCTTATTGTTTTTTGTTCAGAGCCGGTGAACGTGATTGCAGAATTAGATCGCTGATTATTACCCCGTACAGTTATAGAACAAGAGTTTTGGAAGCTCCAATCAAGCAAAGATCCAATTTTGCGGGCGATCCTGAAAATTTATTTTATTCCGCTCATGGCTTAAGCGATCAAAAATGCATTATCATGAATGTGAACGGTTTTGGTTGGCAATGGAGTTCGGCAAATATATTGTATGCTGATATTTTCAGCGGCGCGAACGCGGAGGATATGGTTCAGGTTTCCGCCCTGCAAAATACAGTTGGAGTTGGTCTGGTTAATCCGCAAAATGCGGTGAATATCAGTGTGACTGCATCCACCGGCAGTCTTCACTATAATGCCGGTAGTCCTCTTACAATAGATTTGTCCGACCCGGAAGTTATTGATTCTTGGCCAAAGTGTTCGGAGTCATGTCCAAACGCGGAAATTGGGGCAAGATTTAATACGACTATGTCAGAGCTCAATTTGGAAAATGCCGTAAATATGTATGAGTGCGCGGATGAAAATTGTTTTGAAGTCACGCCTGTGGCTGTTAATGGTTATTTAGATCAGGATTCTAATTATACTGTTTTAAAAATTGCCAATCTTGTTCAATTAAAACAAAACACGATTTACAAAATTTCACTTTCCGCCTCTTCAAGCGCGGCTTCGCCAACTCAACTCTGGTCAGCGTCTGTTTTCGGCGACCCGACCACATATTCAAAACCATATAATAAAGAATATTCATGGAAATTTAAAACAAAGAATGAAAAATGCGCGATAAATCGCGTTGAGGTTTCTCCGAAAGTTTATACAGCCGGCAAAATCAACGACCGGGCGGTTTATGAGGCGCAAGCTTATTCTTCGCCTGATTCATGCGACGCAAGCGGCCAAAAAATAGATCCGTGGAAAGCTGATTGGAGCTGGTCGTCTTCCGACGCTTTGGTGGCGGAAGTCAGAAGTTTTAGCACAAAGGGTCTGAATCCTTATTGCACGCAGTATTGCGTAAGAAGGGGCAGTGATATACCGGCTGGAGCGTCCGTTATTCCGGTTTGTGGAAATGGCATAGTAGAGGCCGGCGAGGACTGCGACCAGCCTGATAAAAGCAATGGATGCGGTCTTAAGTGCACAAAATTGGGCAACACCAGCACATCAACATGCGGGAATGGAATTGTTGAATCTGGTTTGGGAGAAGAATGCGATCCGCAGAACACAGCGGGCATAATCGGTTGCGGCAATGATTGTTTGAGGCAGGGTTCTTCGGCGGAAATATCAGATGTAGCCGACTCTCTTTGCGGAAATGGTTATATTGGGAGCGGGGAAGATTGCGATGTTGGCATAGCAGGATCTGCAAGCAACTCGCAATCAGCCATGGGTTGTTCGGAAAAATGTCTGCGTTTAGGAACCAGATTGTCCAAGAATTGGTGCTCGGAAAATTCGTCCGGCTATGGCGGTTTTACAAAAGAAGAATTTGAAATATCTTGCAAGACGGCTATGAGCCAATGCGGCGACAAAGTAGCAAGTCCGGATGAGGATCCAGGGTGTGACAATTCAGCCAGTGGATGGAATAGCGAGTTGTGCAATTCAAGATGTTTGTTAAAAAATGGAGATGCTCCGGTTGACATAAGCGGAAACGGGTGCGCGGAAGCCGTGGAAGATGGCTGTGTCAAGGGCAAGCACAAAGGCTCTTCTTTAATGTATTCTCAACCGTCAGTTTGTGGCGATCAAGTTGTTGGAAAAGGCGAGGATGCTTTTTGCGAAACGAATTTATCAAGCGATCATGTCGGCTTAAAAAATCCATGGTCTTTGGCCGTTGGGATCGGCATGGGCGAAACTGTTGGGACCACAACTCCGACCCAGATCGCGGAAATCAAAGCTGAAACTGATAGCGGAGCAACAGGCATCAAGGTTGGCGCGTCTGGTGAATTTAGAGTGCCGTGCGGTTTTTCTACCGACCAAGAATGCAGATCCGCGTTTGGCGGCGACTGGAGCCTTGGGAAAAATTCGTGTTGCTACAGGAAGCCCGCGCTATTGAGTGTATATCCCGGCGCGACTTCTTCCATAAAACATAGCATTTGCCCAAATTCCGTTGTTGAGGTTGAATTTGACAGAGAGATAGATTTGTCAACTGCCAACGGTAATTTTGTGCTGGCTCGTGGAATGGTTGGAGCCGGAGTCGATGGGATTAGTTGTGGTGGCAACGAAGACGTGACTTCTCTTTTGGCAATTAATAATCAAAAAACTTCGCCGTGGTATAAAAAAATAGTTTTAAAAATTACTAAATTTTTTAAAGGCTTATTCAGCCAGGAAGCCTCGGCTTTGCGCACCGAAATAAGGTCGGCGAAATGGTGCGCCGGTTCCGATTTAGGGAGTTACAAAGTTCAGAAATTTGCCGGTAAATCAAAATTAAGCGTGAGTTTGACCAAGCCGCTTGAAGCTGACACTGATTACGCCGTAATTTTGAAAGATGGCATACGCGACAGAAGAGGCGCGAGTATTGGCAAGAATTCGGATGGGAAAAATATAAGTTGGAAATTTATAACCGCCCCGAAAATGTGCGAAGTGGAAAAGGTTGAAGTTGAGCCGTCGCAAATTTTATTTGGATCTTCCGGAGCCTCAAGCACATTAAATGCTTCAGCGCTTACGCTTAATGGGAGCAGAATACAACCAATACCCGGCCATTATTCTTGGGACTATGCTTGGCAGCCTTTTGCCAATTCTTATGTTACAATAGAAAATACCACTTCATCCATAAATACAATTTTTGCAAATAATCGCAACGGCGAGATTGATATCAGAGCTACGGCTATGGTCTCTGAAAGTGAAGTGAGTGGAAGATTGGGGCCTGTCGCGACCGGCAAATCACATGTTATCGTTTTCTTATGCGAAAGGCCGTGGCCTCCCAAGGATTTGTCTGTTGCCGGCGGGGCTCCTGTCGTAATATTTCCGTATGAAGACAAATTTGGCAATAATGACGGATATAATTTAACGGAAAATAAATTTGACAACACCAGTATACCGGCGGCGGCATTGGGCGGTTACTTTAATTTCAGTTCCTATTATTGCGCTGATAATGGAGTCTATGGCTCTGGCGATGATCTTCCATATTTGCGCGCCGCTGTTCAGACATCTCCGCAATCAATCACCAGCACCAATATCGCGTCTTTAAAACGGTTTATCTTTACAAACGAAAGAAACAACGACGCGATTGGAATTCAGATTTTTTCCAATCCGAATCATCTCGCGATCAAAGATTGGTTTGAGCGCGGAAAAGCCGAAGGCGGCATAGGATTTTATGGGGATATGAAGGACTTGCGGCTTGATGGCTATGAAGCGATTACGGATGGCAATAATATTTATGTTGATGCGTTAAATGTTAATTCATCTCTGGTAAGAATTAGTTTCGCCCCCGTCTGTTTCTTTCCAGCCGCCCCTTCCTCTTGTTTTACCGAAGGGGAGCGAAACATATATTCCAACATCTATCTGTTCAGCATAAACGCGAGCGCGCGACCTGAAACCAGAAAAGTTTTTGAACAAATGATGGAAAATCTGGAGTTCAACACCAATTTGACAAATTATCGGTATTGCGGGGCAGATGTGGAAAATCCCGGTTCGTCCGTGGCGTGTCAGACGGATTTGGATTGTCCTTCTGGAGAAGTTTGTTCAGCCCAAGTTGATAAATTAAAGAGAAATTATACAAGATTGAGGGACCTTGAAGTAATAAATGACGCGTTAGAATAAAATATGAGGTTAAGAAACGTTAAATTAATAATAATGGTATTGGCGGCCGCGGCAGTCGGAATTTTCGGTTTAGTCAAATCCGTGAAGACGTCCGTGCCGGCCTTAAAAGAGGGCACCTATCTGCCCGGGCAAACTTTGAGCGTCTGGCCTTCGTGGTCTGTTTTGGGGAATGAAGCTCGCAGAAGTTTTCCTACCGACCCAATAAATCAGTTGGGTTTATCCGGAACATGCACAACCGGACCCGGAAAATTTTGCACAAGCGACGCGGACTGCGCCAGCTTGACTCCAACCACAACCTGTACTCTGCACGATCCGGAAACAGGTTGGAGCGTCGCGGACAGGCGGTTTAGTTTCGCGTGTTCGCCGCTGTCATACGCTTATCGATATATAAATTTATCAACCAGCACTTATGAAGTCAGGGCGAGATTTGAAAATCCGTTTGGAACAGATAGCAACATCGGCGCTTCCATCGGTAATTGGGATTCATTTGTAAATAGTTTCATAGACACGGCGTCGTTTAAGATTTCAGAACAGGAGGGAATCTGCAGGCAGGATCAGGAGATTTCAACGGCTGACAAAGGCACATGCGGAGACGGTAGATTAAATTTAAACAAAAATGAGCAATGCGATCCGCCCGGAAGAATTAATTATGGAGTTTGCGAGGATGTATTTGTGGAAGGAGTCGCGATCAAACGGATGAGCAAAGATGTTTGCGATAATTCGTGCAAATGGATGTCTGTCCCGCCAGTTGCCTGTTTTAGCACATGCGGGAATGGAAAAATTGAGGCAGGCGAGGCTTGCGACGACGGGGTGAAAAACGGAACTTACAATCACTGCAACACAACTTGCAACGGGTTCAGTTCCTTGGGAAGATGCGGGGATGGAGTGGTTACCACCACTTATGAGGCGTGCGAGATCGGAGTCGGTCAAGTCAATGAAAAATATGGTTTAAGCAAAAATGAGTCTTGCGCCGCCGATTGCCAGAGTTGGGGACCTTACTGCGGAGATAGAATCATTCAAAGCCAATATGGAGAGGTGTGCGAGAAGGATACGGAATGTTTTACGGACGGCAAAAAGGGAATAAAACTTTGCCCTGCCGGGTGTGGAAAGAATAACAACCTTGTTGGTTGGTGGAAATTTGACAGTTTTACCGGCAACACGACGCCAGACTCTTCCCCGCTCGGCAATAATGCTGATTGTGTCGCGTCTGTTTGTCCACAGACTGATTCTGTTGGTAAAGTAAACGGCGCCTTATTTTTCGGAGAAGCAAAACGTTTGTTAATGCCGTATCATTCCAGTTTTCCGACCAGCTCAATTGGCATTTCTGTTTGGATTTTTCCGTCGCCAAATGAATATCCGATGAGAAGTATAATTTATAAAAGGATTGATCAGAAAGGGTTTAGATTGTCGTATGATTACAATTCCGGTTTAAATACCGTGAGTTTCGTGTTGTATAGCACGGATGTTACAACTACTTTGCGTACGGTTTCCAATGTGTCGTCAAGTGTATGGACGCATATAGCGGCGACATACCAAAGACAGGGTGGTGAAAATATAATGAGAATTTATGTAAATGGGAAATTAGATTTAGGTAATGAGTTGATCAATAACAGCGCTTCTCCGTTAACACAAGGAGGAGTAAGCCCGATGCACATTGGTAAAGCGACCTTGTTAACTTCCACGCCAAATATTTCAAACCCTTTTGTCGGGAAAATTGATGAATTTAAACTTTATAATCGCGCTCTGTCCGCGGATGAAGTTAAAAATGATTATCAGGCCGGTTGGTTTTGCGACACCGGCACTGTTGTCGCGCCTGTTGAGACAGCTTCAGACGAATGCGGGAATGGAGAAATCGAAGACAGTGAAGCGTGTGATAACGGCTACGCGAAAAATGGCAAGCCATGCGTTCCGAGCTATAACAAGCCTTGCTCTTATTGTTCGGTTGACTGTCAAAATTCAATTGATGTCCAGCCAACGCAGTATTGCGGAAACGGCATAATTGAAGCGAGTGAAAAATGTGAAAAATCCGGAACCGATATTTTTACCGCAGTCTCAAATACGATCAGCACATATTTAAGTCTTGATCCGGTTAAAAAGGGCTATCAAGAAAAGAAATGCTCGGACGAAGACTTGGGCGCTTACGGGTCTGGCAAAGGCGCCAAGAGTTGTGATAACTGCATCCTGACCAGAAATTGTGTTACTTGCGGTTTGGATCCAAAAGGGGTTGAAGTGAGCGGAAAAATTATTAATGTATTGCAGACAAAAAAGGACTCTTATGAAGATCCGTTAATGGTTTGGAGTTCTGGTAGCGTCAGAACTCTGGGATTATATTTGAATGACGACAAGTTAGATAATTGTTGGGAGTATTCTTCTACGATATTTGGAGATTTGCCAAGGACTATCGCGATCAATAGATGCGAAGTAGGAAGTGATCATTTTGTTCCAAGATTGGCAGAGGCGAACAAATTCGCGGATGTTTCTAAAACCCCGCTTGCTTCACTGTCATCTTATATTTTAAAAACAACATCCGAACCTGTAACAAACGCAAAATTAAACAGCAGTCCTTTATGTTCAAGCGCTCCTGAACCGACTTACACGATGGTAATTAATAATGACTACAAGCACAGGTTTAAGTTTCCAATAGTTGCCGGCCCTCTTCCCGGGCAGTATGACATTATCGCCTCCCCGATAATCACCAGCACCAGACCAAAGGATGTAAGAGTTGTTGTGAGCTGGGAAACGACTGATGAATTTATAGGCGGATTTTTACGGCCAAGCGCGAGGGGGTCTTTATTTGAAGGGCCTGAATATACGCCGTGTAGCGGCACTGTCTGCTTTGATTTTGTAACCACAGGCGCGAATTATTATTCATTCACCGGTCCGGATTATAAAAGAGGCGGGATATGGTATCATGGTTTGATATCTTTAAACAAACAGGCGGAGTCGTTTACGATAGACACGGCGAGCATGGATTCCGGAGCGTATGGTTTTTATGTCAGGACGCCCGGCGCTCCGATTGCTCCGTTTAAAAATTTATCAAAATTAAAAGTTGATGTTTATTTGCCGGAAACAGACCTGACGAATTCGCGTATTTTTGGGGCGCCTCAAAAAACATATTATCTTAAAACAGCCACTACATTTGATCATCCGGCCGCTGGCTTTTGGTATGTATTTAATTTGTTCAAGCCTGATGCCGGTTCTGTTGTCAGCACGACTAACATTGTTGATAAAAATGAGATAATTACAAGTTTGGCGCGAATTACAATCGGCGAGTGTACTGGAAGACCCGCCGGCGCGGAGTGTCGCGCCGCGGCAACGGCAGAGCCGGGAGCGACATCTTGCGATGTGGCGGAGGCGTGCGCCGGAGATTCGGATTTTTGTCCAGCGGATCAGTTTAAATCAGCCGGCATTGTGTGCCGCGTCAAATCGTCAGGTGTGTCTAGTTGCGATGTGGAGGAAACGTGCGCGGGCACGAGCGCGAGTTGCCCGGTCAACTCTTACGCGCCGGCTGGAACAGTGTGTGGGTCTGGCACTTGCGACTCCGCGGGTATTTGTAATGATTGTTTGGCCGGCTGGGTTAGATGTTCGCCCGGAGGCGGTTGTCAGCTAAGCGATAAAGGGTCGCTCTGTAACGATGGTAATGCTTGCACTGGCCCGGACTACACCGATGTTTATACAGACGACTGCGGAACCGTTTGCGCCGGAACGCTGAAAGATTGTCGTGAGACGCCGGTAGACAATCCGTGGACAACTGATTCGTGCGTTTCCGGTGGTTCGTGTCAGCATGCTAAAATTCCGTGCGATGACTTGAATCCCTGCACGACTGGCGAAACAGAAGATTTGGCCAGTGGCAAGTGCGGTGTCGGCACAGGCAAAGGCGCGACAATATACGGTTGTTGTAGCGAGGCGACTCCTTGCTCTCTTGATCGTGAATGTCATACGGTAACTTGCGACACCACGGCCAATGTGTGTAATTACAAACCAATATCTGGTTGCATAAGAGCCTCGGATGGAGATCTGCGATAAAATTATAATTGTATGTTTTTTAAAAAATTTATAATCATAGTCGCGCTTTTTTCCGCTGTAGCAGTCGCCGCAGTTTTGTATTTGAAATTTAAGCCGCCTGGCAAAAGTATTGTTGGAGATGCAAAACCGCAATATTCTCAAGCCGAACTTGACCTCCAGCAAAAAAGCAAAGAATTTGTCGGAGAAATAAAAGAAATAGCCGCCACGGATAAAGATTTGGATGGAATTTTAGATGTGGATGAAGTAAAATACAAGACAAGCCCGACTTCTTCCGATACGGATATGGATGGATTGATGGATAAATATGAAATAGAAATTTTTAAGACCAATCCGATAAAAGCCGACACTGATGGCGATGGTTTCAAAGATGGCTATGAAGTCAGGCGCGGTTTTAATCCCAGCGGGCCGGGCAAGTTAAAGTAATTTCGTCAATTTAATTATTTTTTATCATTTAACATATGTTTGATGAGCCAAAAATTCCGTCCCAGCCGCCAAAAAATTTGCCGACTGAACCCGCGGATATGTTTGAGGGAGTAGACAAGGGCGGACAGCCAGCGCCTCAAATTCCGGACGCGCTTTCCGCCGGACTCTTAAAAAAGAAAGAAATGGCGCCGCAAAAAATGGAGAATGATTTGGGCGCGATTTTGCAGTCAAACGCCAGCAGAGCCGATTCTCCGATAGTTGGGAAAGTCATATTTTTTGTTTTTTTGGCAATGGTCTTAGGGGCAGTTGGATTTGGCGGCTGGTATTTTTACACCGGCATGGTGAAAGATTCCAAGCCGGAGGTTGTTAAGCCGAGTCAGGAGACAACACAGCCCAAAGAGAGCGCTCCAAGCGCTTCGTCTCAACCAAATAGTGATGAAAAAGCGTCTGAACTGCCGGCAAAGATCAATAATGACAAAATCCTTTTTGGAGAGCCGATTGATGTTGATAAAGACGGCCTTGATGACGCGCGCGAAAAGGAAGCCGGCACGGATCCAAATGTGGCTGATACGGACGCCGACGGATTAAATGACGGCGACGAATTGATTATTTGGAGAACCGATCCGATTAATCCTGACAGCGACGGCGACACATATCTTGATGGCAAGGAAGTTAAAAATGGCTACAATCCTCTTGGGCTCGGTAAGTTGTTTCAGGCGCCTACGCAAACCACCACTCCTTAAATTCAATTAGAATTGGTTATGTTTTGGGATAAAGAAAAAAAAGAGAAAGTAGTTGAAGGCAACACGATAAGCGTCCAGACTATTCCGGCTGATTTTTATGGCGGCGTAAATCCCGTAATCAAATTTAAAAGAGTGGAAAAAGAAGTTGTCATTGGCGATAAGAAGGAGGGAATGACCGGCAATGAAAAAAAGATACTTGAAAAAATGACATCAGCCGGAGCTGGAGCGTCTATGCACCCGGCTAATTTATTTTCTAATAAAAAGTATCTCATGATTTTTGGAGTTATTGTTTTCGCGCTGTTCGCGATTGGGGCGTCAATTTATTATTTTAATCAATCCAACAAGGCTCAAACTCCTCAAAAAATCGTAAACCAGCCAAAAATTCAACAGCCGCCGTCTGAAACTACCGCACCACCTGAAACAGAAGAACTGCCGCAGATAACTCCGACAAGCACAGAAGAGGTCAAAATGGAAGTTGCCAAAACAGTGGAAGCGAAAATGGAGTACCCTTCCATGCTGTTAGCTGATAACGCAGATTTGGACAACGATGGTATAGTTGATGTTGCCGAGGAAATTTTCAAATCAGATTCGGGCGCCGCCGACAGCGATAATGATAAATATAATGACGGGCACGAAGTTTACAATCTATACAATCCGGCGGGCTTTGAGCCGATAAAATTAATTGATTCCGGAACGATTAACGATTTTTTAAATCCAACGCACGGGTACAAAGTCTATTATCCGGCGTCATGGGCGGTTGGCAGTGTTGACTCGGAAAATGACGATGTCTTATTCAGCGCCATAACCGGAGAGAATGTTGAATTGAGAGTTTTTAAAAAAGAAAACGGCCAAAGTTTTGAAGATTGGCTTGCCAAATCCGCGCCAAATCAGAAACTAGACGACCTGACTCAATTTGAAAGTAAATTTGGAGACAAGGGGTATCGCAGGACTGATTATTTGGTATATTATTTTGCTGATGATAACAATATTTATGTCTTGGCGTATCATACAATTGATTCCGGCAGTATAAATTTTAAAATAATCATAAAAATGATGGCCAGAAGCTTTAGAATGTCCACGAATGTCAGAACAGATATTGCTCCTCTGCCAGTGGAAGAGCCGGGAATATGATAGTGATTTTTAATAAAAAGGCGAGATGCCCGTGGACGGAAAAGGATGTAAAAAAAATGATTGATTTTGCCGCGAGGGCGGCGCGTGTTTCCGGAAATGTGGAAGTAAATGTCATAGGCGAAAAGCTGATTAAAAAATTAAATTTTCAATATAGGGGAGTGGATAAGGTGACGGATGTTTTGTCTTTTGCTTGGCTGGAAGATAAGGTGGTAAAAGCGGAAAATATTGGAGAAATTTATTTATGTCATAAAAGAATAGTCAGGCAGGCGAGGGAGTTTGGAGTGAGTCCGAAAGAAGAATTCACGAGGATATTGATTCATGGTTTTCTGCATTTACTCGGTTATGACCACCAAACGAAAAATCAGGCGGTGAAAATGTTCGGTTTGCAGGAAGCGGTCGTTAAAAAATTTAAAAAGGTTTTATGAATTTTGCCAGATTTTCCACAAGTTTTGCGGACGCGTTTAGAGGATTAAAATTTGTTTTTAAGTCGGAACAGAATTTCCGAATACAGGTGGTCGCGGGAATTGCGGCAATAGTAGCTTCTATTTTATTTCCGTTAAAAATGTGGGAAGTAGTGCTCGTATTGCTTATGGTTTTATTAGTTTGGTTGGTGGAGATGATGAATACGGCGATTGAGTATTTTACCGACATGCTCAAGCCGAGGCTTCATCATTATGTATTTGTGGTTAAAGATATAATGGCCGGAGCTGTTTTCCTTGTTTCTATTGGGGCGATGGCGATTGGCTTGATGATATTTTTGCCTCACTTTATAAATTTGTTTAAATAGTGTATAATTTCTAAATCCAAAACAAATCTAAAGAAAGTATGAAAAACGGACATGGAAATTTTATCGGCGGGCTTGATATCGGGTCAAATTACGTCAGAATGGCCGTTGGCCAGATAATCAATAAAGAAAACGGAAGCGAGGAACTGCAGATACTCGGAGCGGCGGAGTGCGCGTCTGAAGGGGTTCATAAAGGCATTATCAACAGCATAGAAGATGTTGTTTCTTCTATTTCCGCATGTTTGGAGAGAGCTGAAAGAATTGTCGGCGTACCTATTGATAGTGTTTGGGTTGGAGTGTCTGGGTTGCATGTAATGTGCCAAAACAGCAAGGGAGTGATCGCGGTTTCCAAGGCTAACAGTGAAATAGGGGAAGAAGATGTTTCAAGAGCGTTGGAAGCCGCGAGGTCAATCGCGACTCCGCTCAATTATGATGTTTTGCATGTAATGCCGAGAAATTTTGGCGTAGACGGGCAGGCGGGAATTAAAGATCCAGTCTCAATGACAGGCATACGGCTGGAAGTGGATGCCAACATTATTTTAGGTTCTTCATCACAGCTTAAAAATTTAATGAAAGCTGTTTATAGAGCCGGGCTTGAGATTGAAGATCTTGTGCTTTCCATTTTGGCAACTTCAGAAACCGTTATTACCAGAAGACAGAAAGAGCTTGGAGTAATGGTCGTTAATTTGGGCGGTTCAACCACCAGTATGGCTATATTTGAAGAAGGCGAGATGATTCACACCGCGATATTGCCGATCGGTTCTGAACACATAACAAATGATCTTGCCATCGGGTTAAGGACATCTGTAGACATTGCCGAGAGGGTAAAAATTGAACATGGAGATTGCGCGCTTGATGCAATGTCCAGAAAAGACGATGTGGATCTTTTTGAGTTTGGTTCGCCAACGCATGAAATTGTAAAAAAGAAATATATTAGTGAGATTGTCGCGGCTCGGGTTGAAGAAATTTTACAGAAAATTGATGATGAGTTAAGGAAGATACAGAGATCCGGTCTTTTGCCGGCCGGGGCTGTGTTTACCGGAGGCGGAGCAAAATTAACCGGATTGTTGGATTTAGCAAAGAAAAATCTGCGGCTTCCGGCCTCGCTTGGTTACGCGTTGAATATGGTGAGCGTTACCGACAAAGTTAATGATCTCGGATTTGCCACGGCAATTGGCTTGGTAAAGTGGGGCAGCGCGGCTTCCGCGCAGGGCCGTTCCGGTAAAAGCTCGTTTGGGTTTGGGCTTCGTTCAATCCCCGGGCACATAAAAAAGTGGATAAAAGCATTGATACCGTGATTCTAGGTATCATTTTTTGTACTTCTTGACATACGTCAACTGACGATATAAACTATATAGCGGAGATAGCTCCGTTATTTATTTACGAAATGAGTGAGTAAAAAGCAAACAAGTTTGCTTTTTCGAGCGAATGAGTAAATACAGGTGGTAAACCTCGGAGCTTATCCCGAGGAACTTTTATTTTAAAAATAGTTTGAATACAAAAATTGTTCATCATATTTAATTAAGATTATGCCACAAGTAAAACCGGATATTGAAACATTCGCAAAAATAAAAGTTGTCGGCGTCGGAGGATCCGGCGGGTCGGCGGTAAGCAGAATGATCGCGGAGAAAATTAAAGGAGTGGATTTTATCGCGATGAATACGGATGTGCAGGCTCTTCACAGAAATCCAGCTCCGCAAAAATTGCATATCGGCAAAAGCGTAACTCGCGGACTTGGCGCTGGCATGGATCCGGATGTTGGGCGAAAGGCGGCGGAAGAATCTCAAAATGAGATTCGCGATTTGCTGAAAGACGCGGATATGGTTTTTATCACATGCGGTTTGGGCGGTGGCACCGGATCCGGCGGGGGCCCGGTTGTGGCAGAGGTCGCAAAAGAGATCGGCGCGTTAACCGTTGCCGTTGTGACGCAGCCCTTTAGTTTTGAAGGTCCGCAAAGAAGAGATATCGCCGAAAAA
>JBBTQE010000067.1:0-24222 GCA_038065775.1 Patescibacteria group bacterium | reverse complement strand
TAAGTCCCAACGAAGTTATTAACAAAGTGGTTCCAGCTTAACTTGATTATTTAGTTCCCATTTTTTCCATTTTAAAAAAACTCCCTGCTTAAGAGGAGTTTCGTTCACCAATTTTTACAATCGCAAAATCACGGCTGTAAGATATCTTCCGTATTGCCATTAATAGAAACCACTACATTTTTTACCGTAGAAAATTGTTTAAGTGTTTCCACTATTTGCCAATGAATCATCGCCACCCGGCACGAACCGCCCACGGCTTCCTGAAGCTTTTCGCTGAAATCAACATAAGCTGTGCCGGTTGCGGAAATAACAAGTGATTGAATAACGACTCCGGGATTGATCGTTGTAATATACCCGCCGGCTTTTTCAGCTTCGGTCGGTCCTTTTAGCAATTCTTCAAGCGCGGCCCTCGCGACAGCCGCAGTTTTTGGAACTTCGCGAGTTACGGAGAAAACTTTTTCGCATGTTGCCTCCGGATCCAAATTGTCATTCGCAAAATAAGCTTTCAACTTTACCGTCTCCGCTGGAGCGGAAAACTTTACAGGCAAAACAAATTCTTTCTCCATTTCCGGCATGCCAGCTGGATTTTCATTTCTAAAAATCAATTTGCCGGTTTGCGCGGATAAATTATTAAATTCCAAACTTGTTTCAAATTTTACAGTCGTGGTCATCCATTCGGTGATGGCGGTTAAAGGTTTTTGCGCCAAAACATTTCCGATCTCATCAACCAGTTTCACCGAACCAACCTGCCCTTCAAACCCAAACCAGCCATCGCCATTTACATAGCCGGAAATTTTTAAAGGTGAAGAAACTGCCGGGTTGGCGCCTGTTGGTTCTGAAATGATCAACCCGCTCAAAATCGGCGTGGTTGTGGCGGGAGTGGAAGTCGCAGATGGAGTCAAATCCGACGAACCATAAAATTTCCAACCTAAAAAAGACAGCGCCCCCATCGCGGCCAACACCAAAATAACTGCCAGAGCTTTCTTCATATTCCGATGCTTTCAGCCCATTCGCCGATTATGGGCAGCGGCTTTTGTCTGCCTCTTAACGCATTAAAAAATCCCAAGACCATTAATATTAAAACAGCTATGGCCATTGGCCAGAAAAATAGCCAGCTCATGAATGAAACATACCCGATGATTTGCAAAAACGCGCAGGTTGCTAACAGCGCCAAACCTTGCCTGACATGGTATCTGGCAAACTGGTCGTTTCTGACCGCGAACAGCGGCACAAAAAATAATATATATGCCAAAGCCGCCATTTTTAAATTTGGCTTTATTACTTGAGCCGGCTGTGGGTTGAACTGCTCGTTGTTAAAAGTTGAATTTGTCTCCATATTTTCCGATTATCGGCAGGTGCTCTTGTTTGCCATTAACGGCGTTAATAATTCCCATGACCCATAAAATCAAAATAGAAATATTTAGAACCCAGCCAATCCACCCAATGATGCCGACTGATATAGAAGAAATAATAGCCGCCAAAAACCAAGATAATAATAAGACAAGACTCTGCTTAACATGAAATTTTACGAACGGATCATTTTTCGCGTCAGTGAGCAATGGCACAAAAAATAAAATGTACGCGATAACGGCCATCGCGGTATTTTGCTGGGGCTGTTGTGATTGGGGTTGTGGCTGTGGTTGTGGTTGCTGTGATTGGGATGGCTGTGGCTGTGGTTGTGGTTGCGGCGGCTGTTGCTGGGGCGTGGCCGAACCCATTGGATTTTGCTGGTCCATAGTTTTAAATTAATTATAATTTATATTAATTATCTTATCACCTTTGTTAAATTTTGTATAGCAAAAAAGCCTCAACGAAATCGAGGCTTTTTTGTTTAAATTAACTTATTGTGCCATCATCGTGGCTCCTCCGGACGCACCCATCATCGGTTCAATTCCGCCCTTCATCATCGGCATCGGCATCGGCTGGTTTTGATCCTGATCAAGAATTTCCTTGATAAGCGGCACGACTACATTTTTTTGATAGAAATAAATATCATCCGGTTTTTTTACGATTGGAAAAATATATGCCGGCACAATCATTTCCTGTCCATTGTTTTCATTATATATCCACATCTTCACAAAACCAATGGTCGGGGTGCCGAGCTCAATCACATTTTTCTTTACTTCAACCTGGCCATCTTCAGAACTATCAACAGTCCCTTCGGCATAATAATACCCCCTGCGGAATCCGCCCTGCTCGGCCAGCTTAACTAAACGCGTGGTGTCTTTTTCAACCTCATAAGCGGATGCCTCATGTTTTTGCGAGAACAAATTCCACAAGCCCGCGCCTTTCATTTCGCGGATATCAACATTCACGACCAATCCGGTTTTGTTTCCGCTCTCATCATAAACTTCTTTGCCGTTCAACATTTGCGAATATATCACCGAAATTGTTTCCGGATAATAAAAGTCCGGTTTCATTTCCGCGCTTGCCATCCCTAAATACACACGCCAATCGTTTTGCACTTCCGGTTTGCCATAATCATCTTTATTGATTCCATATTCGCTCAAAAATTTATCAGCCAATCCGATAATTGTTTCGTCGCTCGGCATGTCCGATTCTTTAAGCGGACGCGGACCGCAATCCAAAGACATACAGCGAACATAATCATAATTTTTGTTAATGGAAATGGATCCTTCTTCAACGCCTATGTAAATAGAAAATCCGCCTTTTTTATCTTCAGTCATGCTAATATTCTGCAATTTCATTCCGGAAAGTTTTCCCCAGTCCATTGCGTTAAAGCCTGCGTTGGCAAGAATTGAATTTAATTCGCCGGAAACCACGGCTGTGTTTTTTATCCGTCGCAAAACATCCATTTTATCTTCAGCCAGAACAAGCGGTTCGCCTTTATATTCAAACGTATAAGGCTGGTAATAATACGGCGCCATCATTTTTGACGAAATCGCGACACCCGAACCAACGACAGAATCGGATGAAACAGCCGTGGTTTTTAATTGCGTTGAGACTGGAGCGGACATTCCCATTGTAACCATAGTTGTCCCGCCGCCACCGCCCATCATGAGTTCCGCGTTGCCGCCAAGACCCATGCTTCTTGTTGGAGCCACGGCTTCTTGGCTGACAATTCCGGAACTCTTCTCATTTGTTCCTCCGCTTGAAACGACAAGAGAACCAAACGCCCTATCTGCCAGCGCGACTACCTGTCCGCCTCCGGCTCTATTTTTGTTCATCAACGACGGCACGACTACAATCGCCAACACAGCCAGCGCCACCGGAACAAAAATTAATTTTTTGGAAAATAAATTTTGCCAAAAACCTCTAACATCCTCCTTTGGTGTAATGTTTTCCATAAGTTTTATTTTTAATTGATTATAAAAATTTTGATCAAATTTCGTGTCCGGCTTTAACGCGGCTATCTCTTTAATAATTTTTAACAATTCCGCCTCCCTTTCTTTCAGGGACGGCTCAAGAGCGTAAATATCCTGAATAATTTTTTCAATGTCTAACATAATGATTCATTAAAATGAATATAACGAACAGCGCGACCGGCATCTCCTCTCTCAATTTGGCAATCGTGCGCGAAAACATCATTTTACAGCTATCTTCGCTTTTGCCAAGGACTTCGGCGATTTCAGCGTAACTCATTTCCTGCCACACGCGCAGAATCACGATATCGCGGTGCTCCGGAGACAGCTTCGCCAAATGCGCTTTTACTTGCGCGAGGTTTTCTCTCGCGTCAATATCGCTTTCAATATCCTCCCCCGAAGATAAGTCCCAAACATCTTCAATGTCGCTGGTATTTTTCTTGGTGCGGTAATGATCAATCACCGTGTTGCGCGCGATGCAATAAAGCCAAGAAGAAAATGTCCCTATTTTTGAATTGTAGCTTGAAATTTTCTCAAGAGCTTTTAAAAAAGTTTTGCTCGCGAGATCTTCGGCCGTCTCTTTGTGATAAGTTTTGAAATAAATAAAATCATGAATTCGTTTTACATACTTATCATAAAGAATGCCAAACTCTTTCAGATTGCCTTTTTGGCAATTTATAATTATTTGTTCATCGGCCTGCATATTTGCTAATATTGGGTATTTTGCGAATAACCCATGCCTTTATATACAATCAAACGAATGAGGCTGGCATAGGTAACGCGCAACTCTAATTTAGCATAAGTAAGCGAAAAAAGAAACCCGTTTTCGGCCTATTTTGCCCTTGCCCGCTTCTTTAAAATATGATAAAATGTATATGCCTAAATAGGACTCTTTTTGTTTAAAAAATATATGCATATTAGCTGGCTGGGACAAACTTGCGTTAAATTGCAAACCAAAAATGCCGATCAGGATGTGGTGGTGTTGCTAGACGCATATAAACCAAAAAAGGGAGAATTCCCGCGTAGCTTCAGCCCGGATATTGCCATGTTTTCAAACGGCATGAATGAGGCGGCTACCTTATCGCAAAATCCGTTTGTCATCAGCACACTCGGCGAATTTGACGTAAAAAATGTAATGATTTACACCATTCCATGCGCGTCAAGCGAAAATATTATTTTCAAAATCAGCGCGGAACAACTGAATGTAGTCCACTTGGGTCGGTTAAAAAAACCTCTGGAAAACGGAGACATGGAAAAAGTTCTCGGCGCTGATGTGCTTTTTATTCCGGTTGGCGGCGGACCAAATTATTTGGATCCAAAATCAGCGGCCGCGCTTGCAACCGCGCTTGAACCGCGCGTAATAATCCCGATCGCTCATCATTGCGAAACTGATACTGACGCGGCAGCTGTCTCTGCTTTTATCAAAGAGCTGGGATTAAAACCGGAAACGGTAGAGAAAAAAATCATTATTAAGAAAAAGGATTTACCGCAAGAAGAAACAAAATTATACGTTTTAGAAACAGAATAGTATGCCAAGGAGGAAAAAAAATGAAAAACAAAAAATTCAATCCGCGCAAGAACGCCGCTATTATGAAAATCCGGCAAAACTTTGGATGTGGGTCGGCGTACTTTCCATAATGACTATAATAATTGTTTTCTGGGCATGGGCGATGAAGAATCAAATTTCATTATTCAGCTGGCAAGAAACACCGGACGGGAAACTACTCAAATCCGCCCAAGAAGATCTTAAGCAAATCATTAATCAGGAAGAAAAAAAATTAAAAGTGGAAGACAAAAAAGAACAAATTAAAATTTTAATTGATAAATTAAAAACAGAGTTAAACAGCAGTACTCAATCCGGGGTAACAACGAGCGCCGCGATGTCAAGTTCCACGACTGAAAACACGACAAATACTAAAAAATAATATGCAAGAAAAATTAGACTTGCCAAAAAAAGGGATAGGCTTGGTAACACCGGCTCCAATAGTTGAAGAAATGCAAAAATCATATTTGGAGTACGCGATGAGCGTAATTGTCTCTCGCGCCCTGCCGGATGTTCGCGATGGTTTAAAACCGGTACACAGACGGGTGCTTTACGCCATGTGGAATATAGGCTTGCGACACACGGCAAAATTCCGAAAATCCGCGCACGTGGTTGGTGAGGTGATGGCAAAATACCACCCGCACGGCGACGCTTCAATTTACGATGCGATGGTTCGCATGGCCCAGGATTTCTCAATGCGTAATCCACTGGTGCACGGCCAAGGCAATTTTGGTTCCATGGACGGAGATAATGCCGCGGCAATGCGCTACACAGAAGCCAAACTGACAGCGATTGCCGAAGAGCTTCTCTTTGATATTGAAAAAGAAACAGTTAGCTTTGTCCCAAACTACGATGGCTCGCATAAAGAGCCTACGGTTCTCCCGTCAAAACTCCCAAACTTGTTGCTTAACGGCACGATGGGCATAGCCGTTGGCATGGCCACTTCAATCCCCCCGCACAATCTCGGCGAACTTTGCGATGGCATAGTTAAACTTATTGATGAGCCGAATTCAACGGTTGAAGAATTATTTGAGCTTGTCAAAGGACCCGACTTCCCAACGGGCGGCATTATATATAATAAAAAAGATATTCTGACTGCGTATTCCAGCGGCAGAGGCGGAATTGTGATGCGCGCGAAGGCGGATATTGTTGAAAATAAGGCCGGCAACTTCCAAATTATTGTTACTGAAGTTCCTTACAACATTAACAAGGCGACTCTTTTGGAAAAAATAGCGGACATGGTGCAAGAGAAAAAAATTGAAGGAATTAAGGATTTGCGCGACGAGTCAAACAAAGACGGCGTCCGTGTCGTGATTGATTTAAAAAAAGACGCTTATCCAAAAAAAGTTTTAAATAAACTTTTCCAGACTACCGAACTGCAAACCACTTTCCATGTTAATTTGCTTGCGCTTATTGACGGAATTCAACCGAGGGTTTTGAATCTAAAAATAATCCTGGAAGAATTTATAAAGCACAGACAAGAAATTATACGCAAACGCACTCAATTTGATTTGGACAAGGCGAAAGATCGCGCCCATATTTTAGAAGGACTAAAATCGGCTTTAGATAAAATTGATTTAATCATAAAAACAATCCGCGCTTCAAAAGACAAAGAGGAGGCAAAGGCGAATTTAATATCCAAATTTAAATTTACAGACAGACAAGCCACCGCCATTTTAGAAATGAAACTCCAGCAACTTGCCAATCTTGAGCGCCAAAAAATTGAAGACGAGCTGAAAGAAAAGAAATCGCTGATCAAAGAGCTGGAATCAATTTTGTCTTCAAAAGCAAAAGTGATGGGCATCATCAAAAAGGAGACCTCGGAAATGAAGGAAAAATATGGAAACGAACGTAGAACGCAAATTGTGTCTCACGGCATTAAAGAATTCACGATGGAAGACCTGGTGCCAAATGAGCCTACGATTGTGATGATGACTACAGATGGCTACATCAAACGACTGCCTCCGGACACATTTAAACAACAATCGCGCGGAGGAAAAGGCGTGATAGGGGTCACAACCAAAGAAGAAGACACGGTTGAAAAAATGATGGCCACAAATACGCACGACAACATTCTTTTCTTTACTTCTCGCGGACGCGTGTTCCAGCTTATGGCTTATGACATCCCGCAAGGCTCGCGCACGGCCAAGGGCCAGGCGGTTGTTAATTTCCTGCAACTGGCTCCAAATGAAAAGGTGTCCGCCTTACTTTCAATGAGCGACCTCAACAAAATAAAATCGCTGGTCATGGTAACACGACATGGCTTGATTAAAAAAACCCCGCTTGAAGACTTTGGAAATGTGAGAAGAAGCGGTTTGATCGCGATTAAATTAAAACCAAATGACAATCTTGAATGGGTCAAGCCGTCAAACGGCACAGACGAAATCACCATCGTAACCAAACTCGGCCAAGCAATTCGCTTCAAAGAAAGAGATGTTCGCGACATGGGCCGAGCGGCCAGCGGCGTGCGCGGAATTCGCTTGCATACAAACGACGAAGTGATTTGCATGGATGTGGTTGATCCGAAAAATGCCAGCTTGGAACTACTCACCATTGGCGAGAACGGCGTGGGAAAGTGCACGACAATTTCCGAATATCGTCTTCAAGGCCGAGGAGGAAGCGGAATTAAGACCGCGAATATCACGAATAAAACAGGTAATCTAATTCACGCGCAAATTGTAGATAAGGTGGACTCCGCGGAAAAAGACTTAATTATAATGTCTTCAAAAGGCCAGGTAATCCGCCTGCCATTTAAGTCGGTTTCCGTTTCCGGCCGAGCCACGCAAGGCGTGCGTTTAATGCGCTTCAAAGAAAGCGATGACAAGGTTGCCAGCGTGACATTACTATAAAAAATGGAACAAAAATCCCCCGTTAAAATCGGGGGATTTTTAATCTGCCAAAGTTTGCTAAAAATTAAAAAGTGCGATAAGATTTCTTTGCTGAAACACCGCGCTCCAAATGATGCCGCGCGGCACGATTTCGCTAAATCAATATGCCTTACGAATCCAGAATACCAAAAAATCCAAATTTTGACGATCTGGGCAGCCAATTAAAAAAATACTGTAGCCCGACGGATATTGACCTAGCCCGGCTTGTTTATGATTTCGCCGAAAAAGCCCATCAAGGACAATATAGAAAATCTGGCGGGCTGTATATCACCCACCCAATAGCCACAGCCCAACTTTTGGCCAACATGAAAATTGACATAAATATTATCGCCGCCGCGCTTCTGCATGATGTGCCGGAAGACACCAATGTCACCTTGGAAGAAATTGAAAAAAACTTCGGCCAAGACATCGCGACAATGATTAAAGGAATCACAAAACTCGGCAAATTAAAATACCGCGGAGTTGAAAGATATATTGAAAATTTAAGAAAAATGTTTGTGGCGATGGCCGAAGACATAAGAGTAATGATCATTAAATTTGCCGACCGAGTACATAATTTATCCACCATCGAAGCTCTACCGATAAAAAAACGTTTTAGAATAGCGTTAGAAAGTCTGGAAATTTACGCCCCGATTGCCAACCGACTTGGCATGGGAGAATTCAAAAGTTTGCTTGAAGACCTGTCTTTTCCTTATGTAAATCCAAAAGAATATGAAAAAGTGAGGCAGACTAGAAAAAGCCTGCTGTCTGAACGGGAAATATACCTAAAAAAAATAATGAAAGTAATAAGCGACGAACTTACGGACACTGGAATTAAACTTATAAGCGTGCACGGAAGAGAAAAAAGTTTATATAGTTTCTACCAAAAAATACTTCGAAAAGGGTGGGAAAATATAGACAAAATTTATGACATCGTAGCCATACGGATAATTGTCAACGACATGGGAGATTGTTACGCCAGTTTGGGGATCATACATAAATTGTGGCGACCATTAACCGGGCGAATAAAAGATTACATTTCGCAACCAAAACCTAACGGTTACAAATCAATACACACCACCGTTTTTTGCGTTGAAGGAAAAATAGTTGAATTCCAAATCCGAGATCAAAAAATGCACGAGGAGGCTGAATACGGCATCGCCGCGCATTGGCATTATGATGAAAAAGGTTCCCGCCTTCCGGCCAAGGATATTATGTGGGCAAAAGAGCTTGCGGATATTCAAAAAAATATCGTAGAAAAACTTTCAGATATGGACGAGCTAAAAGTTGATTTTTTTAAAAACAGAATTTTTGTCTTTACACCGCAGGGAGATGTTATAGACCTGCCGGAAGACGCGACACCGATTGATTTCGCTTATCATATACATACTGACATCGGCAACCGTTGCAACGGAGCAAAAGTGAATGACCAGCTAATCAGCCTTGATACGCCATTAAAAAGCGGAGATGTGGTAGATATTATTGTTGATAAGAACAGGAAGGGACCAAGCCAAGACTGGATTAAATCGGCCAAAACCCATCTCGCAAAATCAAGAATAAAAACAAGTTTGAAAAACGAAAAAAGCAGCTGGCTCAAAATTATACTCCCAAAAAAATAAAGACTCCTCGGAGCAAGCTCCGAGATATTTAAACCGCGCCAAAATTTTGTCCAAATTATTCTCTGAATATTAGTTGAACAAATTTTTCCGCCCCACTTTTTATCAATACACCATTTGCTTCGGCTTTAATCGGCTTGCCGCTCCCTTTCAACAAATAAACAGAAAATGAATTAAAGCCGATCTCAAGCATTTTATTAAATCCAATCCGCATTTTGTCTTCCATGCTTTTATTTGATAAAGACCACAAACTTCTTATCAGAAGTTTTGATTTCGGATATTCTAATAAAATTTCAGCGCGCTTATTGGCGTCAAAAATCTTCCCCCTCACATCAACGAGCAATATGGCATCCGCAGAATTTTCCATTAAAGACTTATATTTTTCTTCCGAATTTTTAATTTTTAAAACGAATTGCTGAATTTCAGCCGCTGTTTGATTGATGCCATAGCCGATTTGCGCTATGGCATCATTGCCGGTTATATTTACTCTCTTGTCAAAATTACCATTGCCGAGTTCTTTCAATGTTCTTAAATTTTTTGTTATCCGCCTGACCATGCTCGCGCCAAAAACAAGCGCTATGAGAACGACGACCAGACCAATCGGCAAAACCGTTGTGAAAATTATTTGTTGTATTTTTTTAACTCCTGCCAACGCCTCATCTTCAGACATCTCCGCGACGAGAAACCACCATTGATCATTTGGGCAAACCGAAACGCCAAACACCGGAACCCCAACGTAATTTGTATATTTACCGGTAAATCCGCTCTTTGATCCCAAACAAAATTGCGCTGGAACAGTTATGATTCTCTGGCTAAAAACAGTGCCGGTTGTAAATCTGGATGGCGTTATCATGAATCCCTGCCGGTTTACCATATACAATTCCAACTTTTGTTTTTCACCAAGTAAAGTTGTTTTCGCGCCCAATTCAGACTGTCTTTTACCGGAAAGAATTTTATTTAATTCTTCACTTGAAATATGGTTAACTAGCAAACCTATAATCTCGCCTGTTTGCAAAGACTGCAGCGGAGCGACAATGCTCAACATCGGGATACTTGGCATACCCGGAGACAGCATCAGCTCACTGACAAACGCATGATTGGCTTCCGCGCCATTTGCGGCCAAAAAAATTTTCATGGCTTGCCACTTCCCCGCCTTCTTAAAAGTATTGGTCGTTGTGTCCTGCCAGAACAAGGAACCGTTAACTCTTGTTTCGTCAGTTGAAACCACTATTCTCCCGGAGAAATCCAAAATATCGGTAATTGAAATAATTGAATCCTCCGATTCACGCTTAACTTTTAAATAATTCGCCAGCGAACGAGACCTTTCATCATTCTCTTCCGAAAAAATGGCTTCGGCTTCCGATCTAATGTAGCCATCTCCGGCCCAATCCGCGGCTCTAGATTCAATTTTTTCAAAAAAAGTCAAAATATAACCTTCTGCCAGCCCGCTTGTGCGGTCCAAATCAGTTAATGTTTGCCGTTCGGCGATTTCAGATCCCTCTTTAAAAGCAAAAAAAGAAATGGTTCCTATTGGCAAAAGGGAAATCAATAAAAAAAATACTACTAATTTTACGGTCAAGGACATGCGATTTGTTTACTCGGAGATTTTTGCGATAATTCGCGCCAGTTCTTCTTTTGAATAATACGAAATAGCGACAGTCCCATTTTCTCCTTTTTGAGTAATTGAAACCTTAGTTCCAAGAGCGGTGCGAAGTTTGTCTTCCAGATAAGTCAAATTTGGATCTCTTCGCGAATTTTTTGAATCTTTAGAAACAGTCCTTTCCAGCTCACGAACAGTGATGCGCTGGCCGAGCATTGATGACAGCAGGTCAATTTGTTTTTTTTCATCGTCTAAACTTAACAACGCTCGCGCCTGACTCATATTTATCCGCTTCTCAATCAAAGCTGTTTTTATCGGCTCCGGCAGACTTAAAAGCCTAATCGCATTCGCGATCGACGGCCTGCTCTTTCCGACTTTGTCGGAAACTTCCTGTTGGGTTAAATCAAATTCCTCCATCAAACGCTGATACGCGAACGCTTCTTCAATGGGGTTCAGGTCTTCTCTCTGGATATTTTCTATCAACGCAACCTCAACCTTCTCATGTTCTGGCAATTTTTTTATTATTGCTGGCACGGTTGTTAATCCGGCCATTTTAGCGGCGCGATATCTTCTCTCCCCGGCTATTATTTCATAGCCACCATCAGCTTTCTCGCTCAACAATAATGGCTGTAAAATTCCGTGCGTTTTGATTGAAGCGGACAATTCCTCCAGCTCGGCCGGACCAAAATTTTGTCTGGGCTGATTCGCATTTGGAGAAATTGAAGAAACAGGAATATGCCAAATTTTATCATGGATATCGCTTGGAGCATCTTGTTGTTTTTTTGGGCTGCCGGAAATCAGCGCGCCCAATCCCCTTCCTAATGGCATAGTAATTGGTTAGTGTTATTCAAATCTTTCTAATAATTCTCTTGCCAGCCTTTCATAGGCCTTTGAACCTTTTCCGCTAGGATCATAATGGAAAATGCTCTGACCAAAACTCGGAGCTTCGGCCAAACGAACTGTTCGCGGAATAACGGATCTGAAAATATTATCGGGGAAAAATTTATACAATTCGTGCATAACTTCCTCGGCCAAGCTGTTTCGCGAATCAAACATTGTGAGCACCGCGCCCAAAACTTTTAATTCCGGCTTTAAATTTTGTTTAACAAGTTCTATTGTTTTTAGAAGCTGACCCAATCCCTCTAACGCATAATACTCGGCTTGAACGGGAATTAAAATATGATCAGCGGCGATCAATCCGTTTAATGTTAAAATCCCTAACGAAGGAGGGCAGTCTATGATGATATAATCATAAGCGTGGCCAACCTCGGACAAAACTTCAGCAAGTTTTCTTTCCCTGCCTTCGACATTAACTAGTTCAACATTGGCTCCGGCCAAATCAGGCGTTGACGGAACGACTCGCAACCCGGCATGGCCGGTGTTGTGTATAATATCGTGAATTCTCGCCTGACCCGACAGTGAATGATACAGCCCTTTTTCGAGCTCCTGGTACTTAATTCCAAGCCCGGAAGTGGCGTTGCCTTGCGGATCTAAATCAACAAGCAAAACAAACTTGCCTGAATCAGCCAGCGCGGCGGCCAAATTAACGGCTGTTGTCGTTTTTCCAACTCCTCCTTTTTGATTGACTACGGAAATGATTTGGGGCATAATATGGACACAGCCCATATTATATCATACTTATATATGGATTTCAAAATAAAAACCACCGAAGCTTTCGGCAAAAAAATCACTGTTACGGACGCTGGAAAGGAAGTAGCCAGAGCGACTCTATACGTACTAAAAAATGACTTGCACAAAGAACCATTCGGATTTATTGAGGATGTGTTTGTGGATGAAAGTTTGCGAGGACAAGGTGTTGGAACAAAACTGGCGCGGGAAATAATTGAAGAAGCAAAACGACATGGGTGTTATAAGATCATTGCAACCAGCAGGCATATTAGAGAAAATGTGCATCGGTTTTATGAAAAACTGGGCTTTACAAACTACGGCCTGGAGTTTAGAATTGATTTATAGACAATTGACATTTCGCATAAATTAAGCTATACTTTTTTTACAATTTAAGCCGAAGTGGCGGAATTGGTAGACGCGCACGACTCAAAATCGTGTTCCTTCGGGAGTGAGAGTTCGATTCTCTCCTTCGGCACAACAAAGCAAACTTCAAATTTAAGAGCAAAAACGAATCGGCGATTTTGTATAAATTCACGCTCTATTTTACGGCTTTAATCTTCCGGTAGTTCTTGGAAACGGGATACACTCGCGGATATGTTCTGTGCCGGAAATCCAGCGCACCATGCGCTCCAAACCAATGCCAAAACCCGCGTGCGGAACACTGCCGTACTTTCGCAAATCCGTATACCACTCATAATCCGCCTCGCTTAAACCCTCGGCTTTTATTCTTGATAATAATAAATCAAAATCATCCTCACGCTGACTGCCGCCGATTATCTCCCCAGCTCCCTCAATCGCGATCAGGTCATCGTTCAAAACCAGCTCGGCGTTGTTCGGATCGCGCTTCATGTAAAATGGCTTGATTGATTTTGGCCATTTTTCTATAAACACCGGCACTTCGGAATCTTTGGTAAGCAAACCCTCGTCGTCATTCCCCAAATCCTCGCCATATTTAATATCCGAACCAAGCTCGCGCAATTTTTCAATCGCCTGATCATATGTGTAGCGCGTAAATGGCTTATCCGCTTTTTGCAGAGGCTCAACATTTCGCTCCAAAGCGACTAATTCTTCTTTGCAATTTTTCAGACAATAACAAATAATGTATCTAACCAAGCCCTCTTGAATTTGCAAATTCTGATCATGATCAACAAAAGCGGCTTCCGCGTCCATCATCCAAAATTCTGTGAGGTGACGTTTGGTTTTACTCTTCTCGGCGCGAAACACCGGCCCAAAATCGTAACATCTGCCAACCGAAGCGATCGCGGCTTCAATGTATAGCTGGCCTGATTGCGAAAGATACGCGGTGCCAAGATCAAAATATGGAACAGGAAACAACGTGCTTGTTCCCTCGCAAGCATTAGGCGTAAAAACCGGCGAGTCAACTTTAATAAAATTTTCTTTGTGCAGATATTCGTTGATGGCGGTGATCACCGCGTCTCGAATGCGCAAAATCGCCCACTGCCTTTTACTTCTCAACCATAAATGGCGCAAATCCATCAAAAAATCAGGACCATGCTCCTTTTTTGAAATCGGGAATTCCTGCGCCAACTGAATTATCTTAAAATCTTTGACCTGCAACTCAAAAACACCTTCGCGTTTTGGATGCGCCGAAACAACGCCTTTTATTTCAACCGATGACTCCTGTGTAACTTTTTCTATTAACTCCCACAGCTCGGGGTTTAATTTGGTTTTAACGGCAATAGCCTGTACCCAACCGCTCCCATCGCGGATTTCCAAAAAACTGATCGGGCCGGACGACCGCTTATTATACAGCCAGCCTTTTATCTCTACTTCCTCGCCAACCAAACCGCTAAAATTTTTAACAAAAGTTTGCATAATTTATAAAATATTTAACCCTAGCATTTTAACATTTCCACTGAATTTTTCAAGCTTCCTGCCAGAATGATACTCGGCGAACCTTATGGCCGAATCGTGAATTTTTTGTTGATCATTTTTTGCGAAATTCATGCTATTTATCTTGGCCCACTCACTTTCAAACCATACCTTTAATTTTTGATCCTCCGAACCGAATCCAAGACAATGCCAAAATTTAAATATAAACGCGGTCGCCAAATTTAACACGCCGACTTTCTCCGTTGAATCTAAAAATTCAAATAAGCTCGCAATCAAATTAAAAACTTTTGCGTCTTTTTCATTCGGCAATATAAAATCATCAATAATTTTTAACATGTAAGCGGCAAGCGTCAATTTCTCCAAATCCAAAAAAATATTGCCAAAAACTTTTAGCGGCTGAACTTTGGTAAGATGTTCCAATTCCTTTCCTCTTTCAATCGCCACCTCCAACAAAGCAATCATGCTCAAATTCCCGGAATTCTTGCTGGTAATTTTTTTAACCCCCTTGGCCAGCGCCTTAACTTTCCCGCGCTCGCGAGTATATAAAGAAACCAACTGGTCGGTTTCTTTAAAATCATGCCGTGATAAGACAATAGCCTGCATATCAAATAAGCGCGCTGACCAACAGCATGACTGAAGCAAATATAATCCCGAAAATAGTCAACCACGCGATCACATTTCCAATCGGTTTATTCACGTGTTCCCCCATTATTTTTTTATCATTAATAATCTTCATTACAAAAATCAAAATCAAAGGCAAGAGGATGCCGTTGATATCTTGCGAAATTAGCATTACGGCTATTAGGTTGATGGGAAGGAGAACCAACAGAGCCGGAATAATTATCGCGGCCAAAATTATACTATAAAAAATTTTACCACTTTGCCAATTGGTATTAAAACCATATTCCCATCCAAACGCCTCGCAAACTGCGTATGAAGTGGCTACGGGCAAAATGAACGCGCCCAACATGGATGCGCTGAACAACCCAAAAGCAAAAAGCCCTTGCGCGAATTTACCGGCCAGCGGAACCAGCCCCAACGCGGCGTCTTTCGCGTCTTTTATATCTATGCCATATTTATATAATGTCGCGGCTGTGCTTATTATTATAAAAAAACTCACAATATTTGTTATAAAAGCGCCAAGAAAAACTTCGGCCTTTTCAACTTTGTAATGTTTAAGATTCAGCCCCTTGTCAACTACAAAAGATTGGATAAAAAACTGCCCCCATGGAGTAATCGTGGTTCCAATCAAAGCGATCATCGCCAACAAAAACGGACTGCTCCATTCCATAGTCGGAGTTACGAGCGCGCGCAAAGATTCCCCGAAATCGGGTTTAACAATAAATCCATTTATTATGTAGACAATGTAAAAAACGGAAAAAATCAAAAATATTTTTTGCGCTGTCTTGAACGATCCTTTATATAAAACAAGCCAAACAAAAAAAGCGGCAATCGGCACGGTTATAAATTTACTTATTCCAAAGATACTCAAAGAGGACGCGATCCCTGCAAACTCGGCTGTAATTGTGCCAACATTCGCGACCAGCATTGCCAGTATGGCAACCGCCGTCAATTTTATGCCAAAACGCTCCCTAATCACGCCGCCCAATCCTTGGCGCGTTACCAGCCCGATGCGCACACCCATTTCCTGTGTTACGGCTAAAGAAAAAGTAATCAAAAAAAGAACCCACAACATTTTTGTCCCGAAATGAGCGCCAACTATTGAGTAAGTGCTTATTCCGCCGGCATCATTATCGGCATTGGCGGCGATAATCCCCGGCCCAATGACACTGAAAAAAAATACTAATTTTGTCCAAAACAATTTTCTTTTTGACATATTTACGCGTGCGGCACAAAGTGTCTCATTATATCATCAACGGTAATAACCCCAAGCAGTTTCCCGTCTTTATCCAAAACCGCCACGGATAATAAATTGTATTTAGTCATTATTGAAGCAACCCGCGACACATCTTGGTCAGCTGTTGCCGTTGGCATACTTTTTACATCAACTAAACCGCCCATTGTTACCTCACGACCGGAAATCAACAATTTGCGCATTGAAACTACACCCAAAAACTTATTTGATTTATCAGTGATGTACACAAAATGAATCCCGCGGTGCATTTGCGATACTTTTTTTATCTGTCCGACTACTTCTTCAACCGTATTTTCAGGAAAAGCTGAAATAAATTCGGTATTCATCAAACCTCCGGCCGTGTTTTCATCATATTCAATGATTTTCTTAACCTTTTGCGTGCTATCGGATGACAAATTACTTATGAACTCACCAGTTTTCCGATCGGGCAACATCTGAATCAGATCAACCAACTCGTCAATAGACATTTTTTGGATAATGCTGGTCGCTCTTTCCGGGCCAAGATTTTCCACCAATATTTTCTGAATTTCCGGTTCAAGCTCCTCCAGCACGCGAGCGGCGGTTTTTTTATCTAACGCCTGCAACAACTCGCTCCCTTGATTAAGATTTAATTTTTCAATTATGTTCGCAATATCGGCTGGATGCAATTTAACAATTTCCTCAACACCAACCGACAACTGCAATTTGTCTCCAACTAACCGAACATCCTTCCACTCAAGAAGTTCGGGTTTCAAAAATTTAAACAAAGAACCAAAGCCAAGTCTGCGTAAAATTCCCAACTTGCCGATATCAAGAGCGACCAAGCTCATGGCGCCTTTAACTATTCCAAATTGCAAATCATTCACCCGCACAACCCTTATTCCGGATAAATCAACAATTTGCTTGTCTAATACCGAGGCCTTCAATAACACTAATTTTTCATTGGCTGGAATATCAACTATGCTTTCGCTAATTTTTTTATTAAGAAGAATTCCGTCATGATTAAATGATTCAATATTGCCGCTACTAATATATTTTTCACCAAAACCATTTTTTACCAGAATACCCGCGATTGCCGGATAATCCTCGTGAGGCGTTAATTTAATCGCTATGTCCATCAACTTACCCGCGACAGTTTCCGCCTGATCGCTAACTTTTACATCTGCCAACTTGCTGAAAAAAAGCATATTTTTATTTACGAAATGAGTAAGGGAAAAGCAAAGAGGAGCCTTTATTTTTTAAAACTGTCTAAATAACTCCTAAGTATTGTCATTGCCGATTTTTCATCTCGGCTTGCGCCTTCCGCGCCAGAACGATCAGCCATTTGCGAAGAAAACATTTCATTTACAAACTCAATCTTAAATCCGATTGCGTCCTCTAAAATCCGAGCAAATTCTCTTACCCTCGCGGTATTTACCGTCTCCGACCCGTCCAGACCAGTCGGCAAACCAATTATCACTTTATCAATTTTTTCTTTTTTTATTAAATTTGGCAAATCATCGCTTGTTTTATCAGAATTTTTTATGATGCCGAACGGCAAAACAACGTCAATGCCTTCTTGCGCCCAGGCAAGTCCTATATTTTTTGTTCCAAAATCTATCGCGAGAAAATTCATATACGACTTGCCAAATTATTTTCTAAAAAAATTATTTATGAGCGAATGAGTATATATGCGGCGTAACCCATATAATTATATTTCACATGGTCTCCGCGTCGCAACTAAATTTCCAGTCTTTGTTACTACTATAGTATGTTCAAAATGCGCGCACAAAGAACCATCCGACATTTCAACTGTCCAGCCATCATCCGCTGTTTTAATTTTCCAACCGCCTACCGAAATCATCGGTTCTATAGCGATCACCATTCCGGGCTTTAAAACAAAAAACTCAAGCGCCTTATCGTAAAAATTTGGGATTCTCGGCTCTTCATGAACCGCATGCCCGACACCATGGCCTACAAGATCCCTAACAATTCCATACTTTCCTTGAGATTTAACATATTCTTCCACCGCTTTGCCAATATCGGCCACGGAATTACCGGGCCTTATCGCGCCTATCGCAACTTCCAACGACTCTTGCGTCACGTTTAATAATTTTCTGGTTTTATCCGGAATTTTTCCAATCGGAACAGTGAGCGCCGTATCTGTATAAAACCCTTGCGATTTTTGTCCTTTTTTATACGGCCATTCCATTCCGATATCTATGCTAAAAATATCGCCATTTTTTAAAATTGCGTCCTTTTTCGCGATTCCATGCACCAACTCATGATTTCTTGAGGCGCAAATCGCGTTCGGAAATGGAATATCTTCGTGTCTTATTTTATACCCTTTAAAAGACGGCCTCCCGCCGACCTCAAAAATCATTTTCTCCGCCGCCTGATCAATTTCAAAAGTGGATACGCCGGGTTTGCACATTTTTGACAGCTTATCCAAAATTTCCCCAATCAGTTTACCGCCTTTTTTAATCAATTTTATTTCTTCTTGAGATTTAATCAACATAATTTCTTAATACGCGATCAATATCTTGTTGAACTTTTCCAATATCCTGCTCGCCGTTAATTTTTTCAATCTTCCCAATTTTTTTATAATATTCCAAAATTTTTTTAATTGCCGCGTTTCCCTGCTTTTTAATTCTTTCCTTAATCACCATTGCGCCATCATCTTGCCTGGCTTTTAAGTCACCGCCACACTTGGCGCAAACTTTAAAATTTTTGGTCGCCGGCAACCAAGGAATAATTTCTCCACATTTAACACAAACGCGCCTCTTTGTCAGGCGATCAAAAGACTCCTCATCAGAAATATGGATTTCCAACACTAATACTTGATTTTCAAATGAATTATCTTCAAAAAATTGCCGGAAGCCTTTGGCTTGTTCTAAATTCCTTACAGCCCCGTCAAGCACTACGCCATTGTTATTTTTTAAACCAAAAATTATTCTTTCAAACACAAGCCCAAAAATTATCCTGTCCGGCACCAACTTTCCTTGCCTCATTAAATTCACGGCTTTTTTTTCGCTCGCATTTAATTTTTTCTTTATCGCCAGACTCCTAAGCAAATCTCCGCTTGAAATATGCAAAAATTGATGTCTTTGAGCGGCCAGCTTGGCCTGCGTTCCTTTGCCAGACCCAGGAGCGCCTATCATTATTACAATATTCTTCATAGCATGCCTTACTTTTAATGCCAATTTAAAACTTAAAAAGTGGCATTTTTGCCACTTTATTTTATCACTTCGTTGGATTTTAATCAATTCTGCGCAAGTCTAAAAAACACCGCCCTATATCTGGTCGTACGCGTGCATAGTCACCTGCGCGTCAATCTGTTTTGCTGTTTCAATTGCCACAGACACCACGATAAGCAGGCTGGTTCCGCCAATAGCTAAATTTTGAGTACCCATAAAATACTGCAAAAATAAAGGCATGATCGCTATTAAACCCAAAAACAAAGCGCCGGTAAGATTAATTCTGCTCATGGTCTGGCCAAGATACTTTTCTGTTTCATTGCCAGGTCTGATTCCAGGAATAAACCCGCCTTGCTTCTGCAAATTCTCGGCGATTTTTTGAGGATGAAAAATGACGGCTGTATAGAAATATGTAAAACCAAACACAAGCAAAAAATACAAGGCACCGTAAAAAAGCTGATTCTGAAAAAGATTAATTATATTCACGGCTCCATTCGCTACCCAAGCAGTATCGGCGCGGGCAAAAAACTGGGCGATAAGAGGCGGGAAAGTCGCCAGTGACACGGCGAATATGATTGGGATAACTCCGGACATGTTCACTCGCAAAGGCAGATGAGTTGAATTGCCGCCATACATGCGGTTGCCTCTTACTTGTTTAGCATAATTTACCGGTATATTTCTTTGCCCTTCATTTATAAATACAACTCCTACCACCGTTAAAATTGCTAAAATTCCAAACAAAACAAAAGTATAAAAATCTGAAGGATTGTAATTTATCAAAGCGTTTCTGATTGAACCCGGCAAAGCGGAAACAATGCCGGCAAAAATCAAAAGCGATATGCCATTTCCAACTTTTTTTTCAGTAATAAGCTCGCCAATCCACATCAAAAACATGGTTCCGGCGGTGATTGTCGCCATGGTGGCAATCAAACGAAAAGTATCAAGGTCGGTCAGCACCGGCAGTCTGGAACTGCTGTTTAACAACCTGATCATGGCGAAAGATTGCAAAAAAGCCAATGGCACGGTCAGCAATCTCGTGTACATATTTATTTTCTGCTGTCCAGATTCCCCTTCTTTTGACAACTCCTCCAAACTTGGAACGATCATCGTCAAAAGTTGGAAAATAATTGACGCGGTGATATACGGCCCAACGCCAAGCATCACAATGGAAAAATTCTTCATCGTGCCTCCGGAAAAAATATCAAGAAGACCGAGTATTTGATTGCCGGCCAAAAAATTCCTAAGATTTTCTAAATTCACGCCCGGAATCGGAATGTGGGCAATAATTCTGAACACAACAAGCATCGCGACGACAAATAAAATTTTATTCCTGATGTCTTTTATCTTCCAAACTTGTTGGATTTTGTTCCACATAATGAAGAAAATAATATCAAATTTTGATTTTGACGCTATTTGATTTCACATCCAGCCGCCAACAATTTCTCTTTGGCTTGGGCTGTGCACAAAATTCCTTCCACCTTTAACTTCTTCTCTATTTGCCCGGTTGAAACTATTTTTGCGGATTTCGCCGTATCATTAATTATACTCCTTTCCTTCAAAGTCATCAAATTTACAACTTCGCCATCATTAAATCTTTTGGATAAATCGCTCAAATAAATTTCAGCGGGTTTTTCCTTAAGGCTCTTAAAACCTCTCAATTTCTTGGTTGATTGCATCAAAAATTTAAAACTCTTTAAAACAAGCCCTCTGCGGCCTCCGGATCTCGCTGTCTGACCCTTTCCGCCCCTTCCAGAAGATGTGCCATGGCCTGACGCGTTGCCTCGGCCGATAAGTTTCCTGGAATGCTTTGAACCTTTAGCCGGTTTAATTGTGTGAATGTATAATGCCATAATTCTTTTTTGAATTAAGAAAGAAACTTACTGAATTTTCGGCTCAACTATTACCGGTGCCTTTTCGCCGACTTTTTTTAAAGATTCTTGTTTGAATATTTGCAACGCCTCAAAAACGGCCTTAACAATGGTCACTTTATTTTTTGTCTTGCCTAAAATCTTTGACGACACATTCGGCACGCCAGCCAATTCCAAAAGAGCTCTTACAGCCCCTCCCGCGATAATACCGGACCCTTTTGGCGCTGGTTTCAAAAGAATTACGGCCGCTTTGAATTTATATGAAACAGAGTGGGGTATGGTTTCGTTTACAATTGGAACTGTTATCATGTGTTTTTTGGCCTGATGGACAGCCTTCTCAACCCCCATCTGCACATCTTTCCCCTTTGCCAAACCAAAACCGACCTTGCCTTTACGATCGCCAATTATAACGCACGCTCGGAAACTCAAATGTTTCCCGCCTTTTGTGACGCGCGTAACCCTGCTTAAATCCAAGACAAACTGATCCATCTCTGGCTTCTCGCGCTTGTCATGTCTCCTGCCCATTGATTTTCTCATATATTTTTAACCAATTAAAAATTTAAGCCGCCTTCTCTTGCTCCATCAGCAACGGCCTTAACTCTGCCATGATATTTATAACCGCCTCTGTCAAAAACGACTTTTGTTATGCCTTTTTCTTTTGCTTTTTCAGCCATTTTTTTTCCCAAAATATAACTCTGGCCAACTTTTCCATTTTTATCGCCGGTTTTTACTTTGGCCGCTTCTTTACCGGACACATAACACAAAGTCTTGCCTGACTGATCATCAATAATCTGGACAATCATTGATTTTAAACTTCTACAGACAGATAAACGAGGCACGGCCGCGGTCCCAATCACGCTCTTCCTGACTCTAGCATGTCTGATTTGTCTTAATTTATTTTTTGATTTGTTTATTAATCTTTTCATAAACGAAATGAGTGAGTTAAATAATTTATGAGAAAATAGTGAGCTTGCTCAATTATTTTCGAATTAAATTATTTATGAACGAATTAGTTTATATGTGAAACTATATAAATGAAATGAATGAGTGAAATGATTAGGTGGCGCTTTTCGCCGCAGTCTTTCCTGCCTTTCTTCGCACTACCTCGTCAATATACTTTATGCCCTTCCCTTTATAAGGCTCTGGTTTTTTTACTCTTCTTATCTGCGCGGCCAGTTCTCCAACTAAATGTTTGTCAGCTCCCTCAATAGTAATAATATTTTTTTCAACTGAAAATTTAATTCCTTCCAACGATTTAATTTCCACCGGATGAGAAAAACCAACCTCCAACGTCAGATTTTGGCCTTTCATCGCGGCCTTATAACCAACCCCGTTGATTTCCAATTGCTTTTTGAAACCTTCAGTAACTCCCTTGATGAGATTGCCTGTCAAACTTCCAAAAGTACCCCACAAAGCGCGATCCTGCTTGCTGTTTTCGTTCTGAATTTTTAATTCAATGCCATTATTTTCAAAAACCAAAGTAACATGCGGATGCACCCGTAATCTTAATTCGCCCTTCGGTCCTTTCACACAAAGTTCGTTGCCTTCAATGCCGGCAGTAACACCGGGAGGAATCACTATTCTTTTTTTGCCGATTCTAGACATACTGTTTTAAATTAAAAGACTTCACAAATTACTTCTCCGCCAACCTTGGCTTTTCTTGCGTCGTCATTTGTCATCAACCCTCTTGGTGTTGATAAAATCGCTAAACCAAACCCGCTTAAAACCCTTTCTATTTCATCGGCCTTAACATATTGCCTATGTCCAGGTTTGCTGATTCTCTTAATATTGTTTATCGCTGTGGCTCCTCTGCTGTATTTTAAAGTAAGCAAAAGATAAGGATGTTTTTCCTTTTTCTCTTCAACTTTTTCCAAATACCCATTCTTAACCAAAATTTCCGCTATCCCAAATTTTATCTTGGAAAATGGAACCAACACCTCTTTCTTGTTAATCATTGAGGCGTTGCGAATTCTGGTTAACATGTCAGCGATTGGATCGGTCATCATAATTATTTCTTAATTTTATTGTTTGAAAATGTTAATAATAAAAATATTTACCAGCTTGATTTTCTTACGCCCGGGATTTTTCCCTGATTCGCAAGTTCTCTAAAACAAATTCTGCACAAACCAAACTCTCCCATATATCCTCTTGATCTTCCGCATTTCCAGCATCGTCTGACTATTCTGGTGGAAAATTTTGGTTTCCTTGCCGATTTTGCGATTTGTGATTGTGTAGCCATAAACGAAATGAGTGAGCGAAATGATTAATCTTGATTAATTATTTCCGAATGAATGAGTTTATATGTGGCGTAGCCCATATGAATTATTTTACAAATGGAAAACCTAAACTGATTAACAACGCCTTCCCCTCTTCTTTGTTCTTTGCCGTAGTCTTAATAATCAGTTGCAAACCATGAATTTTTTCAATTTCTTCAGCCTTAATTTCCGGAAAAGCCATGTTCTCTTTAAAACCCATGCAATAATTTCCTTTTTTATCAAAACTTTTATCGCTCAATCCCCTAAAGTCGCGCACCCTGGGCAATGTGATTGAAACAAGTTTTTCCAAAAACTGATACATCCTCGGTCCACGCAAAGTTACCACGACTCCAATTTCCATTCCTTCTCTGATTTTAAAATTGGAAATAGACTGCTTCGCCTTCGTGCGCACAGGCTTTTGCCCGCTTATTCTTTTCAGAGTATTTTCAACATTCTCAATAAAATGAGGTTCTTTAATAAATCTCCCGACGCCCACGTTAATAACCACCTTGGTTACTCGCGGCGCCTGCATAATATTTTTATAACCAAGCTGTTTCGCCAGCGCCGGCGCGATTTCTTTTTTAAATTTTTCGTATAAATTAACGGACATACTTTTATTCAATTACTTCTTTGCAT
>JBBTQE010000066.1:0-3634 GCA_038065775.1 Patescibacteria group bacterium | reverse complement strand
AATATTTATATTTTTAAATTCAAATTTATTTCGAAGCGTTTTTTAATGCGTCTTTGAGCGCTTTTCCTGCCTTAAATTTTGGCACTGTTACGGCTGGAATCTGGATTTTTTGTGTAGGATTTTGCGGGTTTACGCCTTGGCGAGCCGCGCGCTTTTTCGCGCTGAAAGCTCCAAAACCGGTGAAAACGACCTCTTCGTCCTTTTTTAAGTTTTCAACGATTGCGTCAATGACGGCGTTTATCGTGTCCTCAATCTGCCGTTTTGGTAAATTAAGTTTTTCAGCTACATGCTGTGCTAAATCTGCTTTATTCATAGTGTCACCCCCTTTCTTTGGGAGTTAAGTTGATTTAAATTGCAACTGATATATTGTATCACGCCATTGGTTTTTTGCCTATAATAAGCAAAAAAAGTTATCCCCAGCTTATTTTGCGTATTCAACTACTCTTGTTTCGCGGATTATCGTAACGCGAATTTCGCCAGGATACTGCAATTCTTGTTCAATTTTACGGGAGATGTCCTTTGCTAACTGGAATGCGGAATAATCATCAATCTCGTTTGGTTTAACGAATACCCGCACTTCTCTACCGGCCTGAATCGCGTAAACTTTTTCAATTCCCGGGAATGAACCGGCTGTTTTCTCAAGTTCTTCCAATCTGGCAACGAAATGCTCGTATGTATCCTTGCGCGCGCCGATTCTCGCTCCGGAAATGGCATCCGCCGCTTTGGCAATGGTTGAGTAAACATTAAACGGCCTGTCTGAATGATGAGTCAGCGCGGCCTGACAGACGTCTTCATCCATGTTGAACTTTTTAAGGATCATGTGGCCGATCTCCGGATGCGAACCTTGTGTTTCCTGATCAACGGATTTTCCGATATCATGGAAGAATCCGCATTTTTTTGCCTTGGTGGCATCAAGTCCAAGCTCGCTGGCAATCAGCGCTGATAAATATCCAACTTCCATTGAATGATTTATAATATTCTGCCCGTAGCTTGTTCTATATTTTAATCTTCCGACAATACTGACAAGTTTTGGGTCAATGCCGGTAATACCCATTTTATAGAGGGCTTCTTCGCCGGCTTTTTTAATATCCAATGCCAGGTCTTGTTTTGCCTTTTCAATAAATTCCTCAATTCTTGCCGGTTGGATCCTTCCGTCAGCCATTAATTTTTCCAAAGCAAGTTTGGCAATTTGTCTGCGGATGGGGGAGAATCCGGAAACCATAATCGTATCCGGAGTGTCGTCAATCACCAGTTCACAGCCGGTGAGCTTCTCAATTGTTTTGATGTTTCGTCCTTCTTTTCCGATAATCCTGCCCTTCATATCTTCGCTTGGCAGGGTTACGCTTGTTGAAGTAACTTCGGCGGCGTGCGAAGAGGCGCATCGTTGAATCGCGTCCGTAATGATTTCGCGCGCTTTGTCTTCGTAAACTTCAGTTGATTCTTTTTCCATTTTTATAATCCGCGCCGTTAAATCCGCCTTGCTTTGATCTTCAATTCTTCTTATCAATTCTTCCCTCGCCTCATCTTTTGTCAGGCTGGCTATATTTTGCAATTTTACGACTTCTTCATCGCGCATTTTTTCAATCTCTTGTTTGATCTGCTGGATTTTTTCCGCCTTTTCTTGGAGTTTTTGCTGGTTGTTTTGGAACTCCAATAATTTTTGGTCAAACATGTTTTCCCGTTTCTCCAGTCTTTGCTGGACGCTATGCAGTTCTTGGCGAAGCTGTCTTTCTTCTTTTTTTGCTTCGTCAATAATTTGGACCGCCTTTTCCTTTCCATGAAGAATAAATTGCTGTTGCTGGGTCTTGGCTTCGGTAAGGATTTTTTCCGCTTTCGCTTCTACGGAATTTGCTTCCGCTTGGGCGATTTTTTTGCGTAAAAAATAACCGATAAACAGACCGGCTCCTGAACCGGCTACCACCAGCCCGGCCCATATTATGTTGGTCATACAAAAAAACTCCTAAGGATTTAGAAGTCATTATCTGTGAGTAGAAAACTTTGCTGACAATTACGGCTAATTAGGAAATATCACAAAAAACTCCGGCGGTTCGCGAAAAAATCATTTCAGACCGATGTTTTTTTTGTTTAATTAGCATAATTTAAGCGCCGTACTGGCAGTTTCAGAAAAATGATCTGCGCGGTGTTTTCCCTGTAGATAATGGCTCAATCCATTAATAATTAATTTCTAGATTAAGTATATCAGCTCTGGCGCGGGTTGTCAAATTGTTGTATTGCGTTTGGATTTTTTGGGGGAAAAATAAACGTTTTATGTTACGCTTTCGGCCGTGCCGATGTTGTGCTCGCCGATGGCTGTTCGGACCAGTTCTTCGCAATACGCGCCAACGCCGAGTTTCGCGCCAATGTCATTCGCGAGAGAGCGGATATATGTTCCTGTTGAGCATTTTATTTCAATTTTTAAAATAGGCCAAGAGTAATCTAAAATTGCGATGTCGTAGATTTCAATCTCACATGGCTTGCGCTCAATTTCAATTCCTTTGCGCGCGAGGTCGTAAAGTTTTTGCCCGTTGATTTTTTTGGCGGAGAACATGGGTGGGGTTTGGAGTTGCTTGCCGATGAATGATTTTATTGTTTTTTTGATTTGTTTTAGTGAAGGAGCGTGGCGTTGATTGTCATCCTGAGTGGTAGCGAAGGATCTCTGTCCGTTCAACGATTGAGACAGAGATTCTTCCCCGCCAGTCGGCGGGTCAGAATGACAGTTAGTGATTGTTCCCGTTTTATCATAAGTGTTCGAAGTTGCGCCGAGCCGAATTGTGGCGATGTATGTTTTTGGCAGATTTTTGAATTCGTCCAACCGTTTAGTGCTTTCGCGGCCAACGCCGATTATCAAAAGTCCGGTCGCGAACGGATCCAGCGTGCCGGCATGGCCGATTGTTTTTTCTTTCAATTTTTTTCGCAAAAAGGCGACCACATCGTGGCTGGTCCATCCTTCGGGTTTGTTTATAAATAGGAAAGGCATAACAGCAATATACACCAGATGTTTATAAACGAAAAGAGGCCGCTGGTTGCGGCGCTCTCTGATTGCCCGTGTGATCCGGAAGACGCGTGTGCGTCTTTGGATTAGGGCGAGGAAGGAACGGTCGGTGGGGGTGGGGCGGGGGTGGCTAGCGCGCGGCGGTCTCGAACGCCGGGCCGCGCTTGTGGGAGTAGTGCGCGATCTTGGGAGCCTTCTTCTGCGTGCCGGGCGTGCTGAGCCCGAGTTGCGGCTGGAGCCGCGAACACAGCTCCAGGATGCGATCGCCGAGGCCGGGGAGTTCCAGGACGATCGCGATCTCCTCGGGCGTCGCCGCCTCGAGGAAGTCGGCGATGTTGAACTCCCAGCCGATCTTCTTGCCGTAGACCTTCTTCAGGCCGGGTACGAGCGCGCCGACCTCCCGCGGGATCGAGCTGGCATCGACCCTGACGAACAGCAAGTGCGGGTCGTTGCCGCGAGACGCGGCGCGGATCGCGATGGCGTCCTCGTAGAGGACGTGCTCCTTCACGAGCCGTTTCACCACGACATTGTTGAAGAACGCCTCCGCGTAGATCCGAGTGAACCCACCGCAGAGAACACAGACCGTCCTGCCTCGGGTTTTCATGGTGGCTTCCCCCTGGTTCAGTTGACCTGCACCTGCAT
>JBBTQE010000065.1:0-11054 GCA_038065775.1 Patescibacteria group bacterium | reverse complement strand
AGCTTTATTAAACTTAAAAAACGGACTATACTATCTTTTGGTTGAGTCCGTTTTTTATTAGGATGGACACTCGTTCAATCCCCCCTCGAGGGGGGTTGGGGGGTGTGATCTGCCGAAAGCTATCGTCATATATGAATACAAAACGCGTAAAACTCAAAAATGACAAATACCGCAAAGCTAGAGGTGGTCACTCGCGCTTCCTTAATATCTCTTGTGAGAGTTGTAAAACTTTCCTTATGCTTTATCAAAAGGATGGCCCAGGATCGCTCAAACGAGTGTATATAGATCGTATCATATCTCCGGATGGCCATGGGGGAGCAAAACATCTAGCATGTAAATCATGCGGGAAAATTATTGGCACTTTGTATATTTATGAAAAAGAAAAGCGTCCGGCTTACCGACTTTACCAAGATGCTGTTATCAAAAAAATTACCAAACTAACTTAATAGCATGATCTTAAAATCCGAACGCAAATTTGCTTTATACAAACCATACTTAAATAAGCTTGCGCGTAATTTAAGAAAGAATTCTACACTTGGCGAGGTGCTATTGTGGAATAAACTAAAAGGAAAGCAATTGCTCGGATATAAATTTATTCGGCAAACTCCGATTAGTGAATATATAGTTGATTTCTATTGCCGTGAACTAAAACTGATAATTGAAATGGATGGTTTCATACATAATTATAAAATAGAGTCAGATATAGAAAGACAAAAAGTTTTAGAAAAAGAAGGGTGCGCTATAATTAGATTTCAAGAACAAGAAGTTAGAGATGATATAAACAATATAATACAACGTAGAGTCGATTGGATTGAGACGCGCAAAGGTCTCACACTCCCCAACCCCTCTCAAGAGGGGAATACGAAGACAATCGCCGAGTAACGAAAAAAATATGCAAAACAAATACAAAGAAACGCAATCAAAATTCCAAAAACTTGAAGCCGATCTGCAAAATCCGGCCGTGCTTAATGACGCAAAAAAAATAAAAGAGATTTCTCAAGAATACAACGAGCTAAAACCGATCGTGGAAAAAATCAATAAGTTGGCTGGCATAGAAAACAGTATTGTGGAAATCGGATTGATTATGAATAATCCGCCAGCCGGCGGAGAGGACGCCGAATTAAGAGAAATGGCGGCCGGTGAACTGCCTGATTTGGAAACAAAAAAAACCAATCTGGAACGAGAGCTAGACGAAATGACCCGCCCGCGGGATCCGTTTGATAAAAAAGATGTAATTATGGAAATTCGCGCCGGAGTTGGCGGAGATGAATCGGCTTTATTTACAGCCGAACTTTATCGCATGTACACACGCTACGCTGAAAGTAAAAAATGGAAAGTGAACATGCTGGACGCCAACAGAATCGGAATCGGCGGATTTAAAGAAGTAATTTTTTCTATTAAAGGAAAAAATGTATACAAGGACTTGAAATACGAAATGGGTGTGCACCGTGTGCAGAGAGTGCCGGACACGGAAAAATCCGGCCGCATCCACACTTCCACGATTACGGTCGCCGTGCTTCCGGAGATTGAAGAAGCGGAAATTAAAATTGAACCAAAGGATCTGCGCATAGACACTTTTTGTTCCGGCGGCGCGGGCGGGCAGAGCGTAAACACAACTTATTCCGCGGTAAGAATAGTTCACATCCCAACCGGCATCACGGTGCAATGCCAAGACGAACGCTCGCAGACATCCAACCGGGAAAAAGCGATGGCTGTATTGCGCGCGCGCGTTTACGCGGCGGACAGAGAGAAAAAAATGAAAGAACTGACTGAAAAAAGACGCTCGCAAATCGGCACCGGAGATCGCAGTGAAAAAATTCGCACTTACAATTTTCCTCAAGACAGGATTACAGACCATCGCATTCATCAAAGCTGGAATAATATTCCCGCGATTATTGACGGCGACTTGGAGCCGATTATCAACGCGCTTAAAAATGTTGATTTTGAACAATTGGATAACTCACCAATCGATGGGGAGTAATTTTTTGTCATTCCGAGCGAGTCCGCCTTTGGCGCGGACGACGAGGAATCTCTGTCAAATATTGAACCGGACAGAGATCCTTCGCCACTGCTCAGGATGACAATTGCCTTATGATCATTTTTGACGCACAAAAAAAATATAGCCGCATTCCCGCTCTTGATTTTGAACTACTCCTCTCCGCGGCCATAAAAAAGCCAAAAGAATTTCTTTTCACTCATCCGGAATATAAGCTTTCATTTTTAGAAACGCTTCGTTTGAAGTATTTTGTTTTTTTATACAAGCGCGGATATTCCGTCGCGGCGATAACCAGCCATAAAGAATTTTACGGACTTGATTTTTTTGTAAACAAAAATGTTTTAATTCCCCGCCCGGAGACGGAATTGATGGTTGAAAGCGCGCTGGAGGAAATTAAAAAAATAAATAAAGAAATAACACTTGTTGATGTTGGTACCGGAAGCGGGTGTATTCCTATTGCAATTGCTTGTCATGCTGAATTTATTTCAGCATCTCAAGAGATTCCGAGACAAGTTCGGAATGACATGCGGATATATGCCACCGACATTTCCCGCGAAGCGTTAAAAGTTGCCAAGAAAAACGCAAAAAAACATAATGTAAAAATAAAATTTCTGCGCGGCAATTTGCTGGAATCGATTTTGAAACGCCACTCCCTACCCCCTGCTCCTTACTCCATGATAATCACCGCCAATCTCCCCTATCTGACCGAACGGCAATTCCAAACCGAACCATCCATTCAGCGCGAACCAAAAGCGGCCCTTGTCGCGGACAACGGAGGATTGGCTCTTTACGAAGAATTATTTCAACAAACAAAACTACTCCCTGCTCCCAACAGCATACTCCTTCTATTGGAAATCGATCCGTCGCAATCAACTGGAATTTCAAAATTAATCAAAAAATACTTTTCAAACGCGGCATTCCAAATTAAAAACGACCTCGCCGGGCGAGATCGTTTAGTAATTTTAGAAATTGCGCGAACTAGTTAATAATTTCAATTTTTGTGTTCTTGGATACCACCTCAACCCATGTGATGCCGGGCAATAATACGACCTCTTTCTTGTCCACATAAAATCTAGTCCTTCCGGAAAGCGTCTTTTTCTCCCATGTGCCAGAAAATAATTTACCTTTCCTTAAAATCTTTGCTTCGCCATTGCCAATCGTGGTCATTTCTTTTCTTCCCTCGCTGTCTAACACTTTTACACCCACAGTCTGCGTAAGAATATTTCTCGCGCGGATTTCCGAACCATTATCCAAATCTTTTTCTCCATTAACATACCTGACATAATCCAGTTTTTTCGCGTCATACTTCCACGCTACAATATAATTATTGTCAAAGAGAATATTTATTTCTTTGTTTATTTTTCCAGCCGCGGCTTTCCCGACAACACGGGCGTATTTCCAGCTGTTTGTTGAATAAAATCCATCATTAATATTTTTCCGATTAATTATTTCCTGCCAATTCTTGCTTGCGGTGTATAAATTATGCGGCGCCGCGCGGCCTTCCTCTCTCCAATAATAACCGCCCCAATAAAATTCATTCGCGTCATTTATATTTCTGGATTTTATTAACTTCAATGCCACCGGGGAACCGCCGGAATGCATATACAATGCTTGACCATACTCCTGCAACCAGTCCAAAAAGTATGGGCGCGCGCTTCTGACAGGGCCGACTTTAGATACATCTTGATTGCTCTCATAAATTGCCATGAACCTGGTCAGCTCGCCTTCCATGGGAACTTCATACACTATTTTTGCTTTAGATAAACCGGATTGCGGCTTGGCGTCTGGAAAATTATCTACCATAACAGCCACTACCTGCGGCGCGGAAGAATCTGAATTTTTTACCACGCGTCCGTCCAAAGCGCTAAAATATTTTGAAGCGGCCAGCCCGACATCGCCTGCGATAGATACTCTCCCGTCCACATTTGACGACTGAAACATAAAAAAAGAAATGACGCCTGTTGCGGCCACTAACAAAGCGAGCGGAATTACGCTGGTTTTGTATTTTCGCATACCAATGTTTTAATTTAATTCAATCCGAATACATCTTACCATATTAAAAAACGCCCCGCAAGACGTGGCGTTTTTATTGCTAAAATTTTGTTTACTTCTTTTCTGCTTTCTTTTCTTCCTTCGCAGGAGCGGCTTTGACAGAATCAGATTTCTTTTCTTCTCCATCGGCTTCGCCTTCAACAGCGCCCTCTTCCTCTTTCTTCTTTCCAGCCACTTCAATCTGCGATAAATCAGCGGGAGCCGCGGCGCCTTCCATGGCTTTTATTTCTTCATCTGTCAAGGCGCGCGCAACCTTGGCCACCAAATCCTCCGCGTGCGGGTTGATAATTTCCGCTCCAGCCGGAACTTTCAAATCCTTAATCTTAATCACATCTTCATAAGTCTTAAAATTTGATAAATCAACATCTATATGCCCAACCAAATCCTTTGGTAAACATTTAATTTCAACTTTTTCAATATTGCGCATTAATGTGCCGCCCTGTTCTTTTATCACCGAAGCCTCGCCGACAAAACGCAAAACAACCATCGCGACAATTGGTTTAGTCATGTCAATTCTCTTTAAATCAAGATGCCTGACTCTGTCTGTAATCGGGTCATACTGGATGTCCTTAACCAAAACTTTGCCCGACTCTTTCCCGCCGATTACCAAATCTATCAAACTGGATTCTCCGGCTTCTTTAAATAATTTTACAAACTCGTCATAATTCACGGACAATGATAAAGTGTCTGTCCCTGAACCATAAACTACAGCCGGGATTTCGGTTTTTGTGCGCATTTTCGCTCCTTTTACCGTGCGCTGATCTGCCAAAAGTTTAAAAGTCATAAATTACAAACTTCGTTTAGTTAAGTCTACTGAAAAAAATTGCGAATTCCGGAATTGGATAATAATTTGTGCCATTCAATAACCTCATCCACGGTAATTGATTCGCGGCTATACAACCTTTTTATATCTAAAAAACTCAAATCGGTTATCATGCCCACCGTGCTTGTGCCTCTGCCGAGATTCATCACCATTGCCATAAAATAACTACCGCATCTGTGGCAAGTAATGTGCACAAAATTTGCATTTTTCTTGCCGGCATACAGCTTCGCGGAATCATTCTTGTACTTGATACCACAAACCGGACATTGACTTATCAGTTGAATATCGTTTTTCCACGATTCATCCGAGTTGTTTTTAGCCAACATAGATAATTTTAAGCAACACTAACTTGAACAATATTACTAGATTTTCTGAAAATTGTCAATATCTCCTAACCATCATGCTTTCTGCCAATCCTATAAGAAGCAGGCTGAAGATTAAAGAAGACCCGCCATAACTGACAAACGGCAATGTTACACCAGTAATTGGCAAAAGGCCGATATTGGCCCCAATATTAGTTAAAAATTGAATAAAAAATAAAACTAAAATCCCGGTGGCCGCGGCTGAAGCGAAATCATCATCTGAATTTTTGATGAATACGATTAATCGCCAAAAAACAATCGCAAAAAGCGCCAGCATGACAACCACTCCGGCAAATCCAAGCTCTTCTCCAATAACTGAAAAAATAAAGTCTGTCTTGGCTTCCGGCAAAAATCTTAATTGGCTCTGTGAACCAAAACCCAAACCTCTCCCAAAAAATTTACCCGCTCCAACGGCGATTATTGATTGAGTTATGTTATACCCGGCGCCCAATGGATCGCGTCCCGGGTTGATAAAAGTCGCCAATCTTTCTTTCTGATAATCTTTCAAAAGAAAAACCCAGCCTAAAACCGCCAGCGCGGCGATAGCGGCGACAAAAATTAAAATATAAGACTTTCTCGCTCCAGCGGCCCAAACTAATCCGAACCAAATGGAAGCCAACAAAAAAGCGGACCCTAAATCCGGCTGTAACATAACCAATACCAAATATAACAGCGCGACTATCCCGGTCCCAAAAAAGAATAAAGGCCTGTCAAATCTTCTGCCAAATTTTGAAATTATGTAAGCCAAAACAAGTATAAGTCCGACTTTCGCGGCTTCAACCGGCTGAAAGGAAAAACCAGCAAACGCAAACCATCCTCTCGTCCCCCTTATCGTGTTCCCGAAGATCAGCACGGCGACCAAAAGCAGAAGTCCGGCCAAATACGACCACTTGGCTAAAAATTGCCACAGAGTGTGCTGGCTGATTACGGCAAAAAACACCAAAACCAGTCCTATTCCAAACGCTAACATCTGTTTTTTAAAATAAATGAGCGAAGAACCGCGCGACAAATCCACGCTGTAGATCGCGACTAGGCCTATAATTATCAAAAGAACAGCCGCCACTAACAGCGTCCAGTCAAACGATCTTGAAGAAAATTTACGAAAATCCAAAAGCATAATATTTTCTCGCCGGACTCAATCTCACTCTCATTTACCAAAAACAGACTCGTCGTAAATATTAATGATTGGGTAAATAGCGACTTCAGTCGCGCCAAGTCCGGGCGCCAAAGTCCTAAGATCAACTTCCCTGCTTTCCATTGAGTTAAAATTCTCCAACTGCAATGGAAGTATTCCTACCATGCTTTGGCTCTGAAGTAAAGCTACCATAAAATCAGCTTTTTTATACCCAAACGGACTGTTATTGACCAAATCAAACCTCACCGCGTCCGCGTTGTCGCCAGCTTGAGCCAATGATTTTAAGAATATAAAATTCTTTGCTTCAAAATTAAGACGGGTCAATTGCCAATCAATCGCATTCGCGGTTAAATGCGCGGAGACTCTTCGCCACTTTAAATTTTCAATAACGAGAACTGGCGCGCCGCCAGAAACCGACCCCAAATTTCCTAATTGAACTATTGGTCTTGTTTCACCGGCTAATAATAGGGCTTTAGCCAACTTGGTTGGCTGACCATTTATCACAAAATAATAATCAAAACTTACGACATGCCTGCTATTCGGATTTGCAACAATTGCAACAGCGTCAAATTTGTTGCTTCTGCTCATTAAATATTGCGAACCGGAAATTTGAAGCGGCTGGGCTGTAAAAACAGAAGTTACTCCGGAATAATTAACCGACGACGCAAGATCGCGCTCAAGAATTTTATGCTTCTCAAGCCCAAGCAGATACTCCGCCCATTTCCACAATGCAATTGCCACTATCGCGATATCAACAACAATTATAAAATAAACCAAAAATTTAAACAGCAAACTTTTATGTTTGATATACCACATGCCCCACTTAAGTTCTTTGGAGCTAAGATTTTTTTCCGGATCTTCGTATTTGGTATAATCAATTTTCTTAACAGCCGTGTTTTTTATTTGGGGTTGATTCGCCGAGCCATTTTGTTGATTATAGAAATTAAGCATATTGAAGTTTATTTGAAACCCGCGAATATTCTCCAGCTTATTGCCGCGGGATCGGGTTTATTATACCCCAAATTAAAAACAAAAAAAATAGCCCGACCCTACTCTTGCCCTCGCCGCCGGTATATGATAAAATGCAATCACATTTGTTAATGGTTTGAACTAAATTTATGCCTATCAAACGAGTCCAAAAAGGAAGGGTTGAAGAAACGAAAAAACCCGCCAAAACAGATAAGCCGATTGTAAAAATTAAAAAAGAAAAACCGGCCGATAGCGGATACAGCGCCAAAAATATTACTGTTTTGGAAGGCCTTGAAGCTGTGCGCAAGCGTCCGGGCATGTATATCGGATCAACAGGCCCGATTGGTTTGCATCATTTGATTTGGGAGGTTGTGGACAACTCCATAGACGAAGCAATGGCCGGCCACTGCGATCACATTGAAGCCGCTCTTCTCCCGGACCACTATATAGAAGTAAAAGACAACGGCCGCGGCATTCCGGTTGATATTCATTCGCAAACAGGAGTCAGCGCTTTGGAAGTCGTACTCACCAAACTTCACGCTGGCGGAAAATTTGACTCCGACAGCTACAAAGTTTCCGGAGGTTTGCATGGCGTAGGCGTTTCGGTTGTAAACGCTTTATCTTCATATACCAAAGCCGAGGTTCATCGCGACGGCAAAATTTGGGAGCAAGAATACAAAAACGGCGGACATCCCGTAAAAAAAGTCCGCGCTGTCGGCACATGCAAAGATCACGGCACGACAATCACTTATCGCGCCGATGAAACAATTTTTGAAACAATAGATTACGAATGGAAAACTATCGTTGACCACATCCGCCAGCAGGCTTACCTTTCAAAAGGCATCCGCATTTCAATTTCTGACAAACGTTCGCCGGAAGAAAAAGAGAAAGACAAGACCGCGCTCGCCTATCCGAATCCCATTTATGGATTTTATTTTGAAGGCGGAATCGCTTCTTATGTCCGGCACCTCAACCAAAATAAAGAAATAAAAAACGAAACAATTTTTTACATTGAAAAAGAATTTGAAGAAACAAAAGTTGAAATCGCTTTGCAATACAGCGAGGAATACACAGAGTCCTTGTTCGCGTTTACCAACAACATCTACAATCCGGAGGGCGGCACGCACATTCAGGGTTTTCGCACAGCCCTGACAAGAAGCTTGAATAATTACGCTCGCAATAAAAACATTCTGAAAGAAAAAGACGCCAATCTAACCGGCGAAGACGCGCGCGAAGGACTAAACTGCATTATTTCAATCAAAGTCCGCGAGCCTCAATTTGAAGGGCAGACAAAAGCGAAGCTCGGAAATACTGAAGTGAAAACCGCAGTGGAGGCGGTGATGGGCGACGCCTTTTTAATTTATCTGGAAGAGCATCCGAAGGACGCCGAAGCTATAATAGGAAAATGCTTACTCGCCGCCCGCGCCAGAAACGCTGCCAAAATAGCGCGCGACACAATTTTGCGCAAAGGCGCCTTGGAAGGCTTTACTCTGCCCGGCAAGCTGGCTGATTGCAGCAGCAGACGAGCGGAAGATTCGGAATTATTTTTAGTGGAGGGCGACAGCGCCGGTGGATGTTGGTTTGGAAAAACAAAAGTTGCTTTAGCCGATGGACGCGATATTTCTTTTGAAGAATTAGTTGTGGAAAATAAACAAGGCAAACAAAATTTTTGTTACACAATAATGGATAATGGCCACATCGGTTTAGCTCCGATTTTAAATCCAAGAATGACTAAGCGAGCCGCAACTGTTATTAAAGTTATACTAGATAATGGAGAGGAATTAATTTGTACTCCAGATCATCCGTTTAGATTAGTTGACGGAAGTTATCTCGCGGCGTCTAAATTAACTCCAAAACATAGTTTAACACCATTATACAGGAAAATATCCAATAGAGGTGAAAACAAACGTCAATTGGACGGATACGAAATGATATTCGATCCAAAAAAAAGGGATTGGTTCTATACGCATATTCTTGCGGATATATACAATCTGAATAACCGGGTCTACACCGCCTCTGCTGGGAAACACCGTCACCACGTAGATTTTAATAAAAAAAATAATAACCCGACGAATATCCAACGTCTCTCTTATGATAAGCACATGGCTGTTCATTATACGCATTTGAAACATACAATCCACCGACCAGACGCAAAGTTGCGATCGATTAGAACAAAACAAACAGCTGCGTTCAGACAGAAAGCACGCGCAAAGACATTGGAGAAAAAGGAGTTTTTTAGCGCAAACGCAAAGGTGCAATGGCAAAACGAAGAATACAAAAAATACATGACTCAAAAATTCTTGGACTTCTATAACAGCAACGAGGAATACCGAGTTAAAAATAATGAATTGTTAAATAAAGCCCAGCAAGAATATTGGAATAACGAAGCCAACAGAAACAAACAAGCTGAAAGGGTTTCAAAATTCTTTGAAGCGCATCCGGAAAGAAAAGAACGGCTCAAAGAATTGGCCGATGCGCAATGGAATGATCCGAAATTAAAGCAATGGCGCGCGAAAAAAACAAAGGAACAATGGACTCCAAAATTCCGCACCCAACGACACGAAGCATATAACCAAACTTATCTTCAACACAGCTTATCGTTGGCCAAAAAAATTATAGAACAGGGTAAAGATTTATTTTTGGCATACAATCAAAGTCGTAAGCTTACAAAAAGCAACAAGAATATAGTTAGGCTGGAAACTTTGCTTATCAGATTTTTCGCAGGAAATAAAAACCAACTGCTTGAAGCCGCCACGAACTTCAATCACAAAATCGTTAGGGTTGAAAAAATGAAAGAAAAGGTTGGCGTCTACGACATCGAAGTCCCAGGCACGCACAATTTTGCGCTTGCTTCCGGCGTGTTCGTGCACAACAGCGCAAAACAAGGACGCGATCGCGAACATCAGGCCATTCTTCCATTGCGCGGCAAGGTCCTGAATGTTGAACGCGCGCGCTTGGATAAAATTTTAGCCAACAACGAATTAAAAAATTTGATTATCGCCATGGGCACGAACATCGGCGAACAATTTGACATTTCCAAACTGCGATACCACCGCGTTGTGATTATGACCGATGCCGATGTGGACGGCGCGCATATCCGCACTTTGCTTTTGACTTTCTTTTATAGATACTTCAGCCAGCTGATTACCAACGGACATATTTACATCGCCCAGCCGCCTCTTTACAGCGTTAAATTTGGCAAAGAAATGTTTTACGCCTACAACGATGAAGAAAAAGCAAAAATTTTAAAGGATCTTGAAGGCAGAAAAGCTGAAAAGGCCGCGGCCAAAGCCAAAACGGAGACCGTTGAAACTCCATCCGCCGAAGAAGGACCGGCTGAAGAAGGTCTTGAGTCAATTGTAATCGGCGGGACCAAAGTAAACATTCAGCGCTATAAAGGTTTGGGAGAGATGAATCCCGAACAGCTTTGGGAAACAACCATGGACCCGGAACATCGCATGATGAAAAAAGTTGAAGTTCCGGACGCGGAATTGGCCAATGAAATTTTTGAAATTCTAATGGGCGATGAAGTGGAACCGAGGAAAAAGTTTATTCAAACGCATGCCAAGAGCGTCAGCAATTTGGATATATAATGAAACGAGCCCGCTTGTGCATATCCTGCCTTGACTTATTTATGATAATCGGCTATTATTAACTTATCAAAACGGCCGAAAGGCCTTTTTAAAAAACAAAAAATATGTTTAGCGCGATCAAAAA
>JBBTQE010000064.1:0-8189 GCA_038065775.1 Patescibacteria group bacterium | reverse complement strand
CATCTTCTTCCAGCATAAATTCGCGCCCCCTCTTAACAAGTCCATTTTTTTCCACGGTCACGGAAGATAAAGTCGCGTCTTTGTTTTCAACATATCTTATGGAATAACCCAGCTCCTTCATCATTTTTTTTATTTTTATTCCAATTTCTTTGGCGCTCTTCATACGCGCGAATTTTTCCCTCAATCCATAAACACTTATGCCAAAATTGATTTTCCCGTCAACATTTTTCAGTTCGTTGGAAATAATTTCAATAATATTTTTTTCTGAAATTCCCGAAGCAATCTCCTTGCCGATTTTTATTACGCCGCCGACTTTTTTTATAAACATCGCCGGTTCAATATCCGATTCTGACTTTAGCAATCCGTTTTTTGGCTTTAAGTCGCGCGAATTTAAAACCGCGCGCAATTCTGCGGCGGAAATTAATTCTTCTCGGCCCAGTACAAACCAGAAGTTATTTTTTTGTTGAGGTCGCATTTGTGCTTGTCGTTAAATTAACGCCGAAAAAATTGAAGATGTTTCGCGGTTCACTTGGTATTTTAACAACATTTTTCTTTTTTTCAATAGCGTTTTGCGCTTTCTCGTAGGCATTGAGATCAAGTTCATAAATCGCGGCGTTTGTTCGCAGGTTGGTAACTATATTGGCGTTGTACAGCGTATCAAATACGTTTTTGTAAATATATGAAAAGGTGAAAAAAATGCCGGCGGCGATTGCCCCAAGAATTAGCAAATTTAAAATGCGCCACATGCCGTAGCGGCCTTTATAGTTTATGGGCATCTTTTGTTTATTAACTGCTGACATACAATTCAAGTGTTAACGAGAGGTTCGCAAGATTGGAAACTTCGCCGTTCGGTTCAAATAGCGGCGTTAGACGCGCGTATTTAATGTTGATGAAATAGTCGGCCGATTCAAGATCGGCCATATATTCAAGTATATTTTTATAAGCGCCCGATATGTTTAAACTTACGACTACCTGATTATTGACGATGTTGCCGAAATTCGGCGTGGAATCTTGCGTCAATTTATGAGTTGACGCAAGTTTGTCCAAATAATTAATATATTTTAAATCATCTTCAATTTTAAAAAGATGCGGAATAAAACTGACATACGAAGTTTTAATTTCTTCAAGTTTTTTTCGCGTGATTCTGTTTTTAAGCGACTGCTGGTATTTTTGTTCAAGATGAACCCTCAAGGCATAGGCGTCGTCGCTTGTTTTTTTAATATATCTTGTGGTTGGGTAAAAAATTCCAAGGAATATGGCTAGGGCAAGGACGGCTAAAAGCGACACGGTTCCAATGATTTTTTTTGTAAGTTCAAGTTTCATATTTTTTAGTCATCCGAGCGTTACTGGCTTTTCAATTGAGCGGAAAAATCAAATTTAATATTATCTTTTACAAATAATTGAGTCGCCGGCACTTGCAAATTTGTTATCCACGAAAGATTTTTAAAAATATCTTGATACTTCGCGTACGATTCCCGTGTTTTGGCCAGACCGGAAACAGCGAGCGTTTTATTATTCTTATCTATATTAACCGAACCCAGTTTAATGTCGTTTGGCAGACTATTGATCAATTCAAGCAATTTGGGCGTAAGCGCTTCAAAATTTTTGCTTGAAATGTTGAGGTCTCTGGATAGTTTGTTAATTTTCGCGATCTCCATATTTTGAGAGCGAAATTCTCTATCTACGGCTACGGCGCTTTCCGCCAGATTGGCGAATTCTTCTTGCACAAGAAACCAGCTCATTAGTACTGTTATTGTCAGAAAACATCCAACCGCGATAATGATCAAGAGCACATCTTTTAACAGCAAAAAATTTAAGAGATAATTAAGAGTATTTCTTTTTTGGGGCGGCAATAAATTTAGATTGAGGTTTAACATATTATTTTGTATATCCGCTTAGAAATGGATCTTGCACCGCTCGTAAAGCCAGCCCTATGGCCGTTGAAAAGGATAAACTTTTTGCCTGGTCAAATTTTAATGATTTGTTAAACAGATTTTTCCATGGGTGGCCGGGATGGGCGGAAATTTTTAATTTTCTGGAAATAAAATTATCTATATTTTTCCAATTTGCCATTCCTCCGCACATTGTTATGTGGGTCACCGGGTTGGTATTGTTAAAGTGTTCTTTATAAAATAATACCGCGGTTTTGAGTTCTACGATTAAATCCTCGGCAATCGTTGTTACTATTGGCAGGTACTTTGGATTGATGGAGTCGTAGTTAAGGCCTTTTTCTATTTTTAAATTTTCCGCCCTAATGTGGTCTATTTTGAGTTCTTGCTCAATCGCGGATGTAACAATTTCTCCGGAAAAATTTAAAGTTGTGCTGAATTGTATTGAATCATTATCATAGATAATCAAACTTGAACGGGTTGCTCCTAAATCCAGGATGCATCTAGCTTCGCCTTTGTAATCTTTGTCAGCCGTGATCAAAGCTCGCGCCAAAGAAATGGCTTCAATTTCAAGAGAAATAGGATTTAATCCAACGCTTTCCAATAAATAATCATAAGAATCAGTTATTGCTTTTGGAGACGCTCCCAGCAAAATTTTTGAAGTTTTACCGAAATCGTCTTTTTTTTCCACTCGTTGCCAGTCAATATAAGTTTCCTCCAGTTCATATGGGAGGTGTTTTTTCGCGTGATACGCTATATCAACCGAAGTGATTTCGTCATTGTCCGGATTTTCAATCTCAATATATTTTAGAAAAGTTTTTGGCTCCGGCAAATTAGCCGCCACCCATGAAGATCTTATTGATTTTTTATACCCGGCGCTTTCTTTGCCAAGAAGATGCAATATTTTTTTTCTGACCAGTTCCGGCTGTTGGATTTCGCCGTTTACTATGAGCCCCGGCGGCAGGGAAGTTGCTCTCAATTCTTTAATTTTAAGATTTTTTTTGTTTAAAAAAGAAACGGGGGCAAGTTGAACCAGTTTGATTGAGAGGTCTCCTATATCCAAACCAAATGCTCCGGCGAATGGATTCTGAATTATCATACATTTTGCGTCAGAGAATACATGGGCATTATAACCGCTACGGCGATGCCGGCGACTGCCAAGCCCAAAATCAGAATAATAATCGGCTCAATAATAGTCGTAAAGTTTTTCATGGTTGTGTCAACCTCGTTGCCGTAATATTCCGCCAATTCTCTAAGCATATCCTCGGTTTTGCCGGATCTCTCGCCAACCATAATCATTTCGGTAACCATCGGCGGAAAAATATTGGAGTATTCCCGCAGAACTTCTGACAGCGGGATGCCTTTTTTTAAAGATTCCGACACGGCGAGCAAGCTTTCTCTGTAATTGACATTGCCCAAAACATCTGACGTGATTCTTGTCGCGTCTATAATCGGTATCGTGCTTTCCAAAAGAGAAGATAAAGTCAATGTAAAGCGAGCCAAATTTATTTTTTTGATGACCGAGCCTATAATCGGCAGTTTTAAATTAATCGTGTGAACAATTTTCTTAATTTTTGGTTTTTTGATAAGCCAAACAGCCAAAACTATTAAAGCGATAATTCCAATTAGAATCCACAATCCGTATACTTGCACTGAATCGGTAATAAAAATCAGAATTCTAGTTGGAAGCGGAAGCTGAACTTCAAATTCTTTAAACATCACCATCAGTTTTGGCAGGATGAAGACAACGACTTCAACGGAGATTCCCATCATTGCGACAAGAATCACGGCCGGGTACATCATAGCGCCTCGTATTTTAGATGTCAGCTCGTGGCTTTTTTTCATTTGGATATGAACCTGCTCAAGAGCGTTTTCCATTTTTCCAGCGGTTTCTCCGGCCGCAATCATGCTGACATAAATCGGCGGGAAAACTTTTGGATATTTCGCCAGCACTTCGCTTAATTGCAGTCCTTGCTCAACGCCGGTTTTTATTTGTCCGATGATTCGTTTGAATTTTTTACTTTCAATTTCTTCGCTTAGAATTTTAAGAGCGTCAATGATGGATAGTCCGGCCCTCACCATTGTTTTCAGATGATCAACAAAAAGAATCTTCTGAACCATCGCGATTCTTTTTAAATGGTCTTCAATCCAGTTGTTCAGTTTTTGTTCAAATGGAGAAAGCCTTCGCGGTTTTTTTGGTTTTCCAAACATAATATAAAATTTTTCGTTTGGGATTTTTTATTCTTTTGTCACTCTCAAAACTTCGTTGAGAGTTGTTATCCCAATTTTTGCTTTGATTAAGCCGTCTTCCAGCATGGTTATCATTCCGTGTTCGCGCGCGTAAATTTTTATATCATCGGCTGTCGCGTGAGCGTTGATTTTTCTGGTCAGTTCGTCGTCAATTTCCAAAATTTCGTAGATGCCTATTCGTCCTTTGTAGCCGGTTTTTCCGCAACGACTGCATCCCTCGCCCTTATAAAAAGCTATTTTTTGGAGTTGCTCGTCCGCGTCTTTAATATCTTTTATATTATCCTTAAAAAGTTTTGAAAGTTTTTTTACGTCAAATACTTTTTCAAGTTTAGTTGCCGCGTTTTGATCCAAATAGAACGCTTTTTTACAATAAGTACAAATTTTTCTGACAAGACGTTGGGCCGCGACTATGTTGGTCGTGTAGGCAACCAAAAAAGGAGGCACGCCCATATCCACCAAACGGGGCAGGGTTGTCGGCGCGTCATTGGTATGCAAGGTTGAAAGCACCAGGTGGCCGGTCATGGCCGCGTGGATGGCGATTTCGGCGGTTTCCTGGTCGCGGATTTCTCCAACCATTATTATATTCGGGTCTTGGCGAAGGAAGGCGCGCAAGCCCGAGGCAAAAGTAAATCCGACTTTAGGATTTATTTGGCTTTGGTTGACCCCCTGCATTCTGTATTCAATCGGGTCTTCAATCGTGGAAATATTTACTCCCGGCTGATTTAAAATTCCCAACACAGAGTAAAGTGTGGTTGTTTTGCCCGAACCGGTCGGACCGGTGACAAGTATCATTCCATGCGGTTTTTTTATCGCGGTCTCCAAAATTTTTCTTGGCGCGTCCAAAAATCCAAGCTGATCCAACGAGAGCGGTTTCGCGCCCTCGTGCAGTAAGCGCATTACAATTTTTTCACCATCATAAACCGGAATTATGGAAACGCGAAAAGCCAGCTTTTCTTCCTGCACCTGAATCTTGAAACGGCCGTCTTGCGGAATCATGTGCTCATCAATTTTTAAATTGGACAATATTTTAATTCTTGCAATCAAGCCGTTTTGCACATTTTTTGGCAAAGTCATTATCGGTTTAAGCACGCCGTCAATTCTGTATCTTACGGTTACTTCTTTTTCTGTTGGTTCAATGTGGATATCAGAAGCAGATTCATAAACCGCGTGCTCAAGCAGGCTGTTCACGATATTGATGGTAGGCACTTCTTCGGCGGCTTTTTTCAGGTCGCCGCCAACGATGCTTCCCGTTGGATCCTGAATTATTTTCAGATCGTCTTCAAGTTCGGCGTGGTATATGCGCAGAGCTTCTTTCAGATCTCCGGGAGGAGTGATATATATTTTTGATTCTAATCCGGTTTTCCTCCGCAGGAATTCAATTGTTTGAATGTCCGATGGGTCTGTCATCGCGAGTTTAAGCACGTCTTTTTCTTTATCAAAAGCAATGACTTGGTGTGTTCCGGCCACCGGACCGGGAATTAAGTTTAAAATTTCCTTTCTGATTTCTCTTCCACGCAAACTGATAAATGGCACATCCAAAAACTGACCGGCTTTTTCATACAAATCATTTTCATTGATAAGTCCGTCATTAATCAGAACTTCCTCAATTTGCTTATTCAGCTTCAGCGCTTTGGCTTGAGCCGTTTTCAAATCAGCCGGGGTTCCGAGCTTATATTTTTTTAATATTTTTTTTAGGATTTTTAGGGGAAGCATAGAAGTTTATTATAAACATTATATCACACATTGGCATTTTTAAGAATTTTTACAGATATCCACAGTGGCGAAAGTAACTAATGCGCAAAATTTGTGATATACTACATTTAGGAAAGGTAGCATTTTTTTCTAACCTATGAAAAGAAAGAAAATTTTTAGGTTAAATCCGACTTTTATCAGAAGAAGAATGAAGAGATTTTTTGCGTTGGAAAATTTATTTAACAGACAGCATCGCCACTTCCACGCCCTGCTGGCCGTTGTTTTGATTGCCGTGATTTTGGTAAATGTTTTTCAGCCGCGGCCGGAACAGACGGCGCAGGGCGCGACTTTTACGTTTACCCAAACCGCATGGAATACTGCCAGCACCACGGCCTCGGCCACGCATACAAGCGACCAAAATAACTGGGCGAATTATGTAACATCCACGAATTTGGTTGTGGGGAATTCGTTGACGCTTGCGACAAGTTCGGCTTTGACAGTAAGCGCGGCAACAAATATTGTTTCTTCAATGTTTTATAACGGTATTTCAATGGTAAAAGATTCCAATGGTATTTTTTATATATCATATTTAACGGAATCAGCAAGCACAACACGACGGGAAGTTTTTTTTCGCACTTCTACCGATGGCGTGGCATGGTCTACTCCGGTAGCAGTTTCAGAGAGTGTAGGCAGTTATGACGTAAGTGCTTCGCGGCTTGTTGTGGATTCATCAAATGTCGTCCATATGGTGTTTAGTAAGTGGGGGACTATTTTTTATGCTAGTTCTACAAATAATTTTGCGCAGCCGCAGTCATTAGGGGCTTATACTTGGGATGGAAGTATTGCATTGGATTCATCCGGCAAAGTGCATATAACAGCAAATATTAGCAATTCTAGCATAATCCATAAGAGTAATTCTGATAACTGGGCAACTACGCAAACCATAACAGCAGAAACTGGTTATCCGCAAGATTCAACCATCTTTATCACTTCAGGAACAATATATGTGGTCTATAATTCAAGAGCGCTTCTCTGGCCAGCAAATGCACACACCATCGCCTTACGAACTTCCACTGAAAGTGGCGCGACCTGGTCTGGCAGGGTGGATGTTACTACATCAACTCCACAAAGCAGCGGCAGCAGTATTGTTAAGAGTATGGTAGTAGATAATTCTGGTGTAGTGCATGTTGTTTATATATCAGATGAATCCGGTTCTACTTTCGCATATAGAAACTCAAATAATTGGGGAAATAAGGTTGCCATCTCAGCAACAACTATTTATAGGCCACAGCTTGCCATAAATTCTGCAGACATATTGTATGTTGTTTATTATAGTTATGTGAGTCCATACACCACGGGTTTTAATTTTTCTACTGATAGTGGCTCCACATGGTCTAGTAGAACAGATGTTATGACTGTTGGTAACGGTTCGAATACTCCTCTAATTATGACAGATGCTTCAAGTACGATATATATTACATCTGTACATAGCTCTTATCCGGGTTATTATAATACTGTTGCCTTACCAACATACATTTCCTCCGGCACTCTCACCTCCACCCCATTTAACAGCGAATCATCAGCAAATGTTATTGGCCAGGTCAATTGGGATGAAGACGCAACTTTGCCGACAAATACGACGGTTACCGTATCTGCGCGAACCGCCTCAACTTCGGCTTTACTGTCATCCGCTTCGTGGACTGATTTTACCAATGCAACTTCCGGATGTACTAAGAGTTCGGGCGCGGTTACTTGCACATCTGATGCCATTCCGTCCGCGATGGAAGACGGCGCGAACGATCAGTGGTTTCAGTACAAGGTTACGTTGGGGTCATCTGGGAATAGATACAGAACTCCTACAGTCAGCGAAGTCAGAATTAAATATGTCGTCAACGCTCCGCCAGAGGCCCAGTCGGTTTCTTCAACTCCAAACACAGATGGCACAGTAACCATTTCATATCAAGTTCGGGATTCTGACACAGACACAGGCACAACAAATCCAAATTCCGTAAGCACCACTTTTCAATATTGCGCGAATGCCACCACCACCGGCTGTGTGAGCATAACCGCGTTTCCAGCCGGAACCGGCATAGCAAATGCTGTGGCCACATCCACATGGACTACGCATACAGCCACATGGACTCCGGCAACTGATTTGGGAACCGCGACTTATGACGCTAACGCTGTGATTAAAATCACTTTAAATGATAATGAGCTTGTCAATAATACGGCGTCCGCCACTTCTTCGGTTTTTATTTTAGACACAGGCCCGCCTTCTGGCACCGCGACTACTTCTGTAACCATAGACGCTTCTGTTTCTCCGGCCATTGTTACTGTTTCAACAACAGATAATTCATC
>JBBTQE010000063.1:7027-7262 GCA_038065775.1 Patescibacteria group bacterium | reverse complement strand
TTTCACTCACTCATTTCATAAATTAAATATAGCAAAGTTTAACATATTTATCCAATTTTGGATAACCTTGGGAACGAGAGGGAAGACGCTTTAGGTAAAGTTAAGTGGTGGAATTGACAAAACCCGCTGGCAATGGTAAAACGACCTCACTGTGAACGCGGACTCGGCGCGCGTGCATTCAGGGCAACAACCCGGATGCCCCCGCACCGAGTCCGTTTTCTCGAAAAGCCTACAA
>JBBTQE010000063.1:0-7017 GCA_038065775.1 Patescibacteria group bacterium | reverse complement strand
AAGGGGGAAACTAAAATGACCCAACTGAATCCGAGCGAGTGGGGTCATGATTACTTCTCCGTGATCACAACCCTGGAAGAGCCAATGGGCTTCAAGATCTGCTGGCGCGGATCGATCGTGAATCTGATCTACCAGATCGGACTGCTTGATGCCGGCTATCTGCTGTTGATTCTGCCGGATGCTCCCCAGCCAGCGCCACCCCACTTCGCCGAGATGATTGAATCCAAATTCAGTGTCATCGGCTGGTGGGACGCGACTCGCGGGAAGTATGTCGTGATCTACGCGAAGAGACGAATCCAAGTTTTCGGCGCCAAGAAGACGCAAACGGGAACCATTGACCTCACAAAAGTCAGAGAGGGCCCGCAGGTCATTTCCGATTGGCAAAAACGCTAGGCACACATCACGCCCGGCCTGGTTCTTCCAGCCGGGCGCACGCATTTATATTAAAACATTGACTTTTCACAAAAATTTGAGTAGAATTGTCTAAACATAAATATTTTATTTTCTTATGCACTACGAACTAAAAACCCTAGAAAAATCACAAGTGGAATTTGAAATCACGGTTGAGCCGGCTGGCTATAAAAAGGACTTGGAAAGCGCGGCTGTCCGCATTTCCGAACGCGCGGCCATCAAGGGCTTCCGCCCGGGCAAAGCGCCTTATGATATGGTCAAACAGCAGGTTGGCGAAGTCAGAATTATAGAAGAAGCGATGCAAAGCATTGTTGAAAAAAATTTCTATAACGCGGTCAAACAAGAAAAGCTGGAAACCGTCGGCATGCCCCAAATCACCATTCAAAAAGTCGCGCCGGGCAATGACTTTGTTTTTAAAGCCGTGGTCGCGCTGATGCCAAAAGTAAAACTGGGCGAAATTGAAAAAATTAAAGTTGAAAGAAAAACAAAAGAGGTTGGCGCGAAAGAAGTTGATGATGTCTTGGAAAATTTGAAAAAGATGCAAACAAAAGAAGTGGCAAAATCCGGCCCGGCGACAAAGGCCGACAAGGTGACCATCAACATGGAAATGTTCATCAACAAAGTTCCGATTGAAGGCGGACAAGCAAAAGACCACCAAGTTTATTTAAGCGAAAACCACTACATTCCCGGGCTTCAAGAAAAACTCATCGGACTTCAAAAAGATGAGACAAAAGAATTTTCGTTAAAATTTCCAAAAGAGCACTACCAAAAACATTTGGCTGACAAAGATGTTGATTTCAAAATTAAAATCAACGAGGTTTTTGAATTGCAATATCCGGAACTGAATGACGAATTCGCGAAATCGCTGGGCCAAAATGATTTGTGCGCCATGAAGGAATTGTTAAAAACAAACTTGGCAGAGGATGCTAAGACAAAAGAAGAACAACGATTGGAAATTGAAATTTTTGACAAGCTCATTGAAAAAAGCGAGTTCGGCGAAATACCGGATGTTTTGATAAAAACGGAAAAAAACAAAATCTTCCATGAGCTGAAGCACAATTTATCAAAACACGGAATTGAGATGGAACAATATCTAAAGGACTTGAAAAAAACCGAGGAACAGATCTTCAATGACTTTACGGAGCAGGCGGAAAAAAGAGTTAAGGCCGCCCTTGTCTCAAGACAGATTGCTTTAGAAAACAAAATCACCGCCGAACAGACGGATATTGATAAAGAAATTAAATCAATCCGGGCCGCTTATCCAGACGATAAAATAGTTGAAGAAAATCTCAAAAAACCGGAGGTGATTGACACTTTGGCTGTTACCATTCAAAATAGAAAGGTGATAGAATTGTTGAAATCAAAAATTCTCAAGTAATCGCCTTTGGCAATTTCTTTCGCTTTCCTCGCTCGCGAGAGCTCGGGGATGAAGCCGCGGCTTCATAACCCGCTCAAGAAAATACCAAAGGCTCGTTTTAAAATTTTATGTACTTCGGCGCCCATGTTTCCATCGCAGGCGGACTTCAAAACGCCCCATTAAACGCGGCCGACATCGGCTGTGAGGTCTTTCAGATGTTCACCCGCTCCCCGCAAGGCGGGTGGGTGGCTCCTTTGGATAAAAAAATTATTGCCGAATTCAAAAAGAATTGCGAAAAAGGCAATCTGAAAGAATGGTATATTCACACGCCATATTTTATTAACTTCGCTTCTGCCAAACCGCAAATCAAACACGCGGCCATCTCTGTTGTGCGTGAAGAATTGGAACGCGGTTCGGCTCTAGGCGCGAAATATCTGATGACGCACCTTGGAAGCTATAAGGACTTGGGCAAAGAAAATGGTTTCAAACAATTGGTTGAGGGCTTGGAAAAAATGTTAAGCGGATACAAGGGCTCAACCGAATTTCTGATTGAAATATCAGCCGGCGCCGGCGAAATTATCGGCGATAATTTTGAAGAGCTGGCGGAAATTATTCATCATCCAAAATTAAAAAAATATAATATCGGAATTTGCTACGACACACAGCATGGCTTTGCCGGCGGCTATGATTGCCGTGATTCCAAAGCGCTTGATGAGACCTTAAAAAAATTTGATAAAACAATTGGTCTGGATCGGCTAAAATTATCGCACTGCAATGATTCCAAAACCGAATTGGGGTCAAACAAAGACAGGCACGAACATATCGGCAAAGGCCTGATCGGTCTTGAAGGATTTGAAGCGCTTCTTTCCGACAAGCTGCTACAAAAAATAAATTTTGTTTTGGAAACAGAAGGCGATGGAGTTGTTGAGGACTTGAAAACTTTGAAGACAATGAGAAAGGCCTAAGGCAAGTCAACCCCACCCTTGCTCCAGGGGTTACAGCGCAATACGCGCCAGATTGTCTTTGGAAGTCCGCGGATTAGTCCGCTTTTTTTTATTGTTTGATAGCCATATTCACTGCAAGTCGGGGAATAACGGCAAACTCCATTATTAAACACGCCCTTGAATACTCCATGATCCGGGGAAATGGTCTTCTGATATGTCTTTATCAAAAATAAAACCGGCGTTCTTGGCAGAAATAAGGCAAAATTTACTATATTACCTATCTTCATACTCTTTTATCTATATATAATAAGACGCGTGCCCACACACTTTCTATTGTAAGAATAGCCAAAAAACTAACTTATCAACAGCCCCGACCTCTTTATTAATAGTTCAATTTCTTTGCTAATTTCAGCGTAATCCTGCTCCAACGCGCCCTTTTTTGTCACTACCAAAACATAAAACCCGGTCTTTATCCGCCCATCCTTAATCAACAACCTTAAGGCCTCTCTGATCTGCCTTTTCAATTTATTTCGCTTTACCGCGCTTTTATGCACCTTTAGCCCTACGGCAATGGCTAATTTTAGCTGTTTTTTGAAGTTATTTGGGTCTTCTTTTTTAGGGAAATAATCCGTAATTTTGGCTAATTCAAGCGTTTTGATATCTAAAAACCGGCCGTTGGTCCATCGGCCGTGCTCCATAACTAAATTAAAGTCCCTAACTTTCACCAATCTATTCTCTTTTTGTAGCATAATGGCGGTATTATATCACAAAAAGTCCACCTTGCGGCGGACTTATTTGTTTTTATCTTGTTTTTCTTGTTCTCTTTCCTTTTCTTTCGTCCGAAACAGTCAGTTTCTTCCTGCCTTTTGCTCTTCGGCGGCTTAAAACCGTTCTGCCGCCTTTAGTTTTCATTCTCGCCCTAAAGCCATGTGATTTGGCGCGTTTTCTTTTATTTGGCTGATATGTTCTTTTTGTTGACATATTCTGTTTGGATGATTAATATGATGAAAGAATTATACTCAATGTTTGAATTTATGTCAAGACATCTTTGCGCCAAACCGTCAACAATATATTATCCACATCTTTCCCACATTCTTTCCACTGCTATGGCCGGATGAACCATTGGTCATTGCGCTCGGTTGTGGTAAAATTAATAAATCATAAATTAAACCATCATCCTTATGTCAAACCGCGAAGTATGGCAGGCAGTCTTAGCCGAGCTTGAATTAAATATCTCTAAACCAAACTTCGTAACCTGGTTTCGGAATACTGATATTATAAGTTATCAGGAGAATTGTGTCGTGTTGTGCGTGCCAAACGCATTCAATCGCGCCTGGTTGGAAAAAAAATATCATCAAAATATAGTTAAATCGCTGGAAAGGGTAACTGAAAAACCTATAAAAAAATTAGAATACAAAATTTTCAATATTAAAAACTTGCAGGCTCAAGAAGCCGAAGGGCAACAACAAACTCTAACCGAACCACAGTGCCAAGCCGAACCTCTCGCGCAACATGTTGCCGAGCAAACATACACTGCCACAAGAGTCGGCGAGTTCGGCTTAAATCAAAAATACATATTCGAAACATTTGTTGTGGGTGGCGGATCAGAACTCGCGTTCGCGGCGGCGCAAGCGGTTGTAAATAAACCCGGCGAAGCCTACAACCCGCTATTTATTTATGGCGGCGTTGGTTTGGGAAAAACGCATTTATTGCAGGCAATCGGCAATCAAATTTTAAAGATCCGCCCTGATACAAATATTATGTATGCCAGCGCGGAAAAATTTTCTAATGATTTTATTTCTTCCGTGAAAGATGGCGCCGCAAAAAATTTCCAAAACCGTTACCGCAACATTGATTTGCTGTTAATTGATGACATCCAATTCATTTCCGGAAAAGTTCAAACCCAGGAATCTTTTTTTCATACTTTTAATGAACTGCACCAGCAAAACAAACAAGTTGTCATGACTTCAGATCGTCCGCCCAAGGCCATCCCGGCTCTTGAAGACCGCTTGAAATCCCGCTTTGAGTGGGGTATGATCGTAGATGTAGCCCCGCCTGATCTGGAGACCAGAATCGCTATTTTACAAAAGAAATGCGTGGAAAAAAACTTCCAACTTCCGCAAGAATTACTGCAATTGGTAGCCACAACCGCGCAGAGAAACATCCGTGAATTGGAAGGCGCTCTCAACAAGCTGATTGCCTATCATCAGCTTAAAAATATGGCGCCATGCGCCGACTCGGTTAAACTGGTGCTATCCAGCTTGGAAGTTCGTTCTCCGCATAGAAGCGTAACTCCACAACAGATAATTGACGCCGCCAGCCAATTCTTTTCAATAAATATTCAAGACATACTTGGCCAAAGCAGAGAAAAAAAGTTTTCAATGCCAAGACAAATCATCATGCATCTCATGCGCAAGGAACTTAACATGTCCTACCCGGCAATTGGCAACGAACTTGGCGGGCGCGACCACACCACTGCCATGCACGCTGACAACAAAATTGCCAACGAAGCCGAGCGTGACGCAAAATTAAAACAGGATATTGATTTTATAAGACAGAAACTTTACGTGACAACATGTTAATAAACCACCAACATCTGTTGATAAGCCGACAAAAATAAGTGCACAACCAAACTTACTTATCCCCATCCGATCTGTTTCTCTCCACAGTTCCAAATCAAAAAAGATTTCTACAAATAAATTATTAACAATTTGCGCACTTTATATTTCAATTTTTGCACAGGTGTCAACACAAAAAAATAAATCAACACAGCAAAATTTTCTCTCTCTCCCACACTATCCACTCGCTTATTATTACTATTACATATAAATATATAAAATATAACAAACGATTATGCGATTTATTTGCACAAGGGAGAACCTATCAAAAGCACTTGCGTTGGTAATAGGAGTGGCGGGGAAAAACATAAATTTACCTATCCTCGGGAATGTTTTAATAAAGGTGGGAGAACAAAAGGTGGAGATCACGGCAACCAACCTTGAGTTGGCTGTCATTTCAAATCTTCGCGCCAAAGTTGAAGCAACCGGAATCTTTACGGTTCCTGCCAGGACCCTGAATGATTTTGTCAATTTGCTATCGGAAGAAAAAGTTGAGCTGTCTTTGGTTGGGAATGAAATAGAGGTTGTTTGTGGGAAGTCCGCCACAAAAATTAAAGGATCTTCAGCTGACGAATTTCCAGTTGTACCGGTTGTTACTGAAGGCAAGGGATATGCGGTGAATGCCGAGGAGTTTAAAAGGGGGTTGGGGCAGGTTTTTCATGCCGCGGCTAAAAATGAAATCAGACCGGAATTGGCAGGGGTGTTATTTCAGTTCAACGAAGAGCCTGGCAAGCTGATCATGGCCGCAACCGACAGCTATCGCTTGGCCGAGAAAAAGGTTAAGATTGAACAGGGCGATGAAAAAGCAAAGATGATTATTCCGGCAAGAGCCGCGCAGGAAATGAATCATATTTTGTCTTTAAGCGCTGGCCTGGAAGTTGAAAAAAGCGCCCGCTTGATGATTACAGACAATCAAATCACTTTAAGATATGGCGATGTTGAGTTGATTTCAAGGCTTGTGGAAGGCCAATATCCGGATTACGCGCAAATTATTCCAAAAGAATTCAGGACGACCGCAGAATTTTCTACTAGTTTGATAACAAAAGAAATTAAGGCGGCTAGCTTGTTTACCACAACAGGCGTGAATGCGGTCAGCTTTGATCTGGATGCGACTTTGGGCGGGGTTGTGGTATCTTCTATCTCCACGCAAACCGGAGAGCACAAATCGGAAATAAACGCGGAAATTACGGGCGACAAGAATAATATACTCTTGAACCACCGTTATGTTTTGGATGGACTTGCCAACATTGATACTGAAAGCAGTGTTTTGAAAATGATTAACGCCGACAGTCCGTGCGTTATCAGTCCGAAGAGCGATGAAAGCTATGTGTATGTTGTGATGCCGATTAGGCAGTAGCGCCCCACATCAACTCAAACGCGCTTTGAAACATATTGCTAATATCTTTGCTCTCAACAATCACACCAATAAAAGAATCTTTGTAGGAAATTAAACCAACGCCATTTTTGTAAATTTGCATGTTGGAAGAAAAAGGCAGGGGATTGTTCACCAGCTTTAATTCGCGCAAATATTTTTGACTCGTCTTCGCCCATTTTTCCGACTCGCTCAATTTGGTGGCGATTGTTTTTATTGAAATTTTTCTGCGTACGCGTTCCTCGGGATAAAATTTTTCAAATTCAGCCGGCATAAACTTTTCAAAATTTATCGCGCCCACGTATTCTTTAATCA
>JBBTQE010000062.1:0-8293 GCA_038065775.1 Patescibacteria group bacterium | reverse complement strand
CTGCAATCGTTTACCCATACTTTTCTGAGTGTGTCAGATGTATGGTACCAATACATACCAGCCTGTGCGTTACTCCAAATGCACGCTTTTCTCCCAATCCTTCATTTTTTTATTTAAAACCGGATATTTTTCCAAATCAACGGCCGTTTCCTTTGCCAATTCCCGAGTTTTCTTTATGAGCTCTCGGTCATTCAATTGCGCGATGCGCAAATTCATCATGCCGCTTTGCTCTGTGCCGTACACCTCGCCCGGTCCGCGCATTTCCAGATCTTTTTCAGCCAGTTTGAAACCGTCATTATTTTTTTCAAAAAAACTCAACCGCTCCGACGCCTTCACCGAATCGGAATGCGTGAAAAGCAGACAATATGATTGGTGGATTGATCTGCCCACTCGTCCCCTAAACTGATGCAGTTGCGCCAAACCAAAACCCTCCGCCCCCTCAATCATCATCACGCTGGCGTTGGGAATATCCACTCCGACCTCAACCACCGAAGTTGAAACAAGCAAGTCCAGTTTTCCATTTTTAAAATCAGACATTATTCTCTCCTTTTCTTTGCCTTTTAATTTTCCATGCAAATAACCAACCCGTAAATCGGGAAATATATTTTTAGAAAGTTTTTCATATTCGCTAAGCACGCTTTTCTTTTCATTTGACGGATTGGCCGGATAATTAATGATCTCAATTTCCGCCTCGTCTTCCTTCCGCTCAATCAACGGGCACACGACAAAAATTTGCCTCCCCTGTTTTACCTGATCCCTTATAAACTGATACGCCTTGTCGCGCTTGGCCGGTTCAACCAATTTGGTGATTATTTTTTTTCTTCCCGGCGGCAATTCGTTGATAATTGAAACATCCAAATCTCCGTAAATCACCAGCGCCAATGATCTGGGAATCGGAGTCGCGGTCATGCTTAAAAAATGAACTCCCCTGCCCTTTTCTTTTATTGTCTTTCTCTGCTCCACGCCAAACCGGTGTTGTTCGTCAACAATCACCAGCCCCAATTTTTTATATTCAACTCCTTCGGAAAATAAAGCATGCGTGCCTACCACGATTGACAGCTCTCCGTCGCCGATTTTTTTAAAAAATTCTTTCTTTTGCCCGGCTTGTGATTTTTCTTCAAATTTATAATTATGAATCGCGAACTGGGATCCTGTGAGCAGTCCCACGGAAAATTTATCACCAAACAATTTAATCAGTGAATTATAATGCTGGCTTGCCAGAATTTCGGTCGGCGCCATAAAAACAGATCTAAAGCCGTTGAGACACGCATTCAGCATCGCCATCGCCGCGATCACGGTTTTTCCAGACCCGACATCGCCGGAAAGCAACCTGCTCATTGGCGCGCTTTTTTCAAGATCCTGAAAAATCTCCCAGGCCGATATTTTTTGCGTTTTTGTCAGTTGGAAAGGAAGGCTTGAAACAAAACTTCTAACCTCGGCTTCTTTAAAATTAATTTTTGGCGCCTTGATTCCGCTTTTTTCCAATCTAGACAATTCCGCTTTTAACTGAATCAAAAATAGTTCGTCAAACTTTAATCTTTCAACGCTTTGTTTTAAATCATTATCGTCCGCTGGAAAATGTATGCCGCGCAAAGCATCCGACAATGGCGTTAAATCCGCTTTTTCTAAAATTTCTTTTGGCAACCATTCTTCAACTTGACCGGCCAAAGTTATCACTTGATTTGTTAAAGATCTTATCTGTTTTTGCGTCAATCCAAAAGTTAGCGAATAAATTGGAACCAGCCTCGCGGTATGAGCAGGGTCTTTTTTGTATTTTTCATAAGTTGGACTAGCGAGCTGTGGCCCAAGCATGTCGGTTTGCACCTTGCCTGATAAATAAACCACATCGCCAACATGAATATTTTTTATAATAAAAGGTTGATTAAACCAAACAACGCGCGCGGCGCCAGTTTTATCCGCCACAAGCGCTTCGGTGATAATTTTCCTTCTTTTAAAACTGCGCTTATTGGCTATGAGCTGAACTTGCCCGCAAATCGTAACCATTTGACCGTGTTGCAACTGTGAAATTGGAACCATCGTTCGATAATCTTCATAGCGAAAAGGAAAATAATACAAAAGATCCTTAACGATATTTACGCCAAGGTAGGCTAATCGTTTTGAGGCGGTTTTGCCAACGCGAGACAGCTGCGAAACAAGGGCGCTTAGTTCCATACATGGAAAGTATATAGCACAAAAAAGAAAAAAACCAGCCAAAAAAACAGAGCCGACGGTATTTTTCTGAGCGGGTTATGGTCGCCACAGCGACCATCCCCGAGCCCTCGCGGGCGAGGAAAGCGAAGAAAATTACCGGAGGCTCATTCTATAACTCTAAACACTTCCCCCACTGAAGTAATTTTGTCCAATGCTTTAAGCAGGCCATCTTGCGCCATCGTAACCATTCCATTTTTTACGGCCAACTCCTGAATTGAATACTCCGAAACTTCCGCGCTCAGAATAACCTTCTCAACTTCTTTGCTCATCGTAAAAATTTCATAAATGCCGACCCTGCCTTTATACCCAAGGCCGCTGCATTCTTTGCAACCTTTTCCTTTATAAAACTCCAGCTTCTTCAAGTCAATTTTTTTTGATTCAGCTTCAGGCAAAGTTTCCAAATTTTTCATAATTCGTTCCATCTGTTCTGATGTAAGCTTGTCTTCTTCTTGACAATGCGGACAAATTTTCCTGACTAACCTTTGCCCAATTACCGAATTCAACGCAGGCGCCAGCAAAAACGGCTTAACGCCCATTGATAAGAATCTGGGAATCGCGCCGGAAGCGCTGTTTGTGTGAATTGTTGAAAGCATCAAATGGCCGGTCAAAGCCGCCTGAATGGCAATCTCGGCAGTTTCCAAATCTCTTATTTCGCCGACCATGCAAATATCCGGATCCTGTCGCAAAATACTGCGCAGGCCTTTGGCAAAAGTATAATCTCTGCTTGGATCAACCTGGCTCTGATTAACACCCTCCATTTTAATTTCAACCGGGTCTTCCAAGGTTATAATTTTAACTCCGGGCTTATTCAACCCGCGCAAAATAGCATACATGGTAGTTGTCTTTCCAGAGCCGGTCGGACCTGTGGTTATTATCATACCATTTGGACGCTCCACTTCGCGCTTTAACCTTTCGTATGCTTCGCCTCTTATTCCCAACTCATCAAAAGTAACGCCCTTACTCCCGCTATGCAAAATTCTCATTACCACGCTCTCGCCATGAACCGTGGGCATTGTGGAAACGCGCACATCCAGGCTCCCTGATGTTAATTTTAGAGTGATTCGCCCATCTTGAGGCTTATCAATTATATTTATCTTTAGAGCGGCAAGCAATTTAATGCGAGAGATAAATTTTTTCCATTGTTCCTTAGGCAAACTTGCGACATCATGCAAGACCCCATCAATGCGATAACGCACAATGATTCCATTCTCCTCCGCCTCAACATGAACATCTGACGACTTGACTTTCAAAGCCGCCGCTATCATCAAGGTTAAAATATCGCTGATTGAAACATTTTTAAATTGTCCTTCCAAATTCCTGAAGTCAATCACTCCGGATTTAAATTTATCAAGCTCTTCATCCGTGATATTTATATCTTTACTGACTGGTTTTACGACTGGCAAATTCGCGTAAAGCTTCATCGCTTTTTCAAAACTATTTTTTGAAAGAAGATAGATGGCGACATTGGCATGATTTCTCTCGCCCAATTGATAAGCGAACTCTTTAATGCCTTCATTAAATTTCACACAGCCCAATCGCACTTCTCCGGAAGAATTAAAAAAACAAACAGCTTCCAACTCCCGCGCTTCATTTTCAGGCATTAATTTCAAAGCTTCAGACGAGATCGGAAAACCGACAAGGTCAATATACGAAATCCCCTGCGACGCCGCGCTGGCCGAAACCTCCTCTTCTTTGGACTTCAAATCAATTGACTCCATTTTTTTGTCAAATTTCTGCTCCGTAGTCTCATCTTTTCCTTGAGTCTTTGAATTTGAACCCGACTTCTTGCTTTTCAACAGACTGCTTATTGAAGGAAAATCGTTCATAATTATTTTCTAAACATATGCGCCAAGCCATGTATTAATCTGCTCGCCACTCCTTCGTGATGCATTTTTGAGAATAAAAATACCCATGCGCTGGTAGTAAAAGCGTTAAAAAACGCGGCCACTATAACCATAAAAATTAACCAAAGTAAAAAACCCAACATCAAGCCAAGTATGGCCAAAACAACAATGTTTGTGACGCCGGCCGCGAACCAGATTAAAGTTGAAGGTAAAAAAGCAAGATACGCGCCCAACATGATCGCGCCCGCCAAAACCACATTCAATAAAACAAGAATCACCCCAACTTCCAAAGAAACCAACAAATGGCTTGAAAATAATTTCCATGCCTTGCCGATTCCGGATACAACTCCTTTGCCGTCAATGACACAATAGCACAGCGAATAAATCGCGATCGTAGAAATTACAAGCGACACAAACAACACGATAATTAAAACTAACGCGTTCGCAAAATTTTGAAATAATGTTTCCGAAACAAAAAATGATTTAATGACAAACGCGACAATAATTAATAAACCTCCAAGCAATAAACGACGAATCAAATTTATCCACAGCACATCCCAAAAATGTTTAACTCCGATTTTCCACGATTTTGAAAAATTTGAAAATTTTTCATCTTTATACCACGCGGACGCGTAGGAAATCAGCGCGCCTTGAGAAATAGCCGCAACGACGATGATAAAAACCGCCACGCAAACCAGCGCTATTCCAATAACTATTTTTCCGGATGAACCAATAGAAATGATCGCCGTTTTCAAACTATCCCAAGGCAAATATCCGGCCACATTCGCTTGCTTGGATATAGACCAAGCCTTTCCAAAAATATCACTAAAACCCAGCTGACCGAGGACAACAGAAAGCAACCCCAAAACCCATAATGATTTTCTGTGCCAAACAAGTTTCCACGACTTTGCTAATGCTTGACGATATGTTGGCTCCTGCATATTGATATTAAATTCTTCAGCCAATGGCCGAACTGTAATTATTATAACATAAACTAAACAAAAAAACACCTGGAAAGGTGATATGAAGCCCCCGGAACCTCAAGATGAAACAATAATCCGAAGTTTTATTGTCTTAACCCCAATATCAATACAATTTCTTCTTGTTCAATCGTTTCTTTTTCCAAAAGCGCTTTGACAAGTTCTTCAAGTTTTTCTCTGTGGCCAACTATAATTTCTTTCGCTCTTTTCATCGCTTCATCCAATAAGCCGCCAACTTCACCATCAATTGCTTCGGCGGTCTTCTCGCTGTAATCTCTTTGCTCGGAAATTTCTCTGCCCAAAAAAATCATCTCATGATGTTCGCCAAATGTTCGCGGACCAATCATGCTCATACCATAACGCATTACCATATCTCTGGCCAAGCTAGTGGCATTTTTCAAATCAGAAAAAGGTCCGGTTGATATCATGTCTTCTCCAAAAATTAATTTTTCCACCACATAACCTCCAAGCATCATAGCCAACTCATCCTTAAACTGCGCAAGTGTGTGGTAATGCTTGTCTTCAGTAGGCATTTTTAATGTATACCCGCCAGCTTGTCCGCGTGAAATGACAGAAATTTTACGAACCGGATCGCAATTTTTTAAATAGTGCCCCGCGATCGCGTGCCCGGCCTCGTGATAGGCGGTCATCTTCTTCTCCTGCTCGCTGATGACGCGATTTTTTCTTTCAGGACCAAGCAAAACTTTCTCAATACTTTCTAAAATCTCGAATTCTCCAACTTTTTTCATTCCTCTGCGAACAGCTAAAATAGCCGCCTCATTCAACAGGTTCGCCAAATCGGCGCCTGAAAAACCCGGAGTGCGCTCCGCGATTTTTCGTAATGAAACTTCCTTGTCTAAGGGTTTATTTATCGCGTGAATCACCAAAATTTCTTCTCTGTCCTTAATATCAGGCATATCTAGCATAACGCGCCTGTCAAATCTCCCCGGCCTCAATAACGCAGGATCGAGAACATCTGGCCTATTTGTGGCGGCTACGACAATAACTCCCAAATTAGGTTCAAAGCCGTCCATCTCAACTAAAATCTGATTTAGAGTCTGCTCGCGCTCATCATGTCCACCACCCAAACCAGCGCCTCTGCGCCGACCAACGGCGTCAATTTCATCAATAAATACAATGGCCGGAGCTGTTTTCTTCGCTTTGCTAAATAGATCTCTGACTCGCGACGCGCCAACACCGACAAACATTTCAACAAATTCAGAGCCGGACATGTTGAAAAACGGCACATCTGCTTCACCGGCTACCGCTTTTGCCAAAAGAGTTTTTCCGGTGCCGGGGCCTCCGACCAACAGAACGCCTTTTGGTATTTTCGCTCCCATGTCGGCGAATTTTTTGGGGTCTTTAAGAAAATCCACTATTTCAATCAACTCCTGCTTGGCTTCTCTAGAACCAGCCACATCGCTGAAAGTTTTTTTGTCCTTATCGCCCGGATTAACTTGCCGCGGATTGCTTTGCCCGAATCCCATTGCCTTGTTGTTCATCCCCTGCACTCCGCGAGTCATGAAATAAAAAAACAAAATAAAAATTATTAAAGGCAACAAAATCGGCAAAAGATTCGCAAGCCAAAATTTCCACGAACTGTCTCCGCGCACTTCCACTTTTAATTGATTCAAAGACAAAGAATCGACTCCGTAGTTCTTAACAATATCTCCAAACGACTCCGCCGCTTCCTTTTTTACTTCCTGCGGCCGAGCATTTTTATCTTTCAGTTCAAGTCTAATCGTATCCCCCTGAATAATAACTTTTTCCACCTGTCCGGCATTTATCTCTTCCACCATGCGGCTGATATCTACCGTCTCCGGACCTTTGTCCTGACCGGTCTTAACCATGCCAAATATCCCCGCGATAAGCAACAGGGCGATAAAAATCAATACAAAATTCTTTAAAAAATTCCGCATAAATATTTTATTCTTCTTTTTTCTCTTCCTCTTTTTTCGGTTCAGGTTTTGATTCAACTTTCTTTGCCTTGCCTTTTACTCCGGCAAGTCTTAAGCCAAGCCTGTGTTCGTGCGGCTCAAGCGAAACAACTTCAAACTCCGTATTTTGCCCAATTTTGAATTTGTCGCTGATAATTGAAACTGGCTCATCGGAAAGCTCTGAAATATGAGCTAAACCGTGGATATCTTTATCCAAAGCAACCATTAACCCGAACGGTTCAATCTTTATAATTTTTCCGGTGACTTTATCTCCAATTTTATATTTATCTTTCACTAATTTCCAAGGATCATCCACCAGCCTCTTGATTGAAAGATAAATTTTTGATTTATCCAATTGAATAATTTGCGCGTTCACCTTATCTCCAACTTTTAAAATATCCTTTGGGTGATCAATTCTTTGCCAGGCGATTTCAGAAATATGTATCAATCCTTCCAAATCTTGACCGAACTTAACAAAAGCGCCAAATGAGGTTAGCGCGCTTACCTCGCCTTCAATCATATCGCCTACCTTGTAAGATTCCAAAACCGCTTTTTGTGTGTCTTCCCAGACAGCTTTTTCTGAAACGATCAGTTTTTCTTCCTTTTCATCGGTGTCAATTATTTTTACTTCCAAATCTTTATTCATCAGCTCTCTCAATTTCTCCAAAATGCGATTTTTGTCTCCGCCGGCAACGCGTGGATAATGCTCCGGGTTAAGTTGCGAAACCGGCATGAACGCGGACAATCCTTCAACTTGAATCATCAAACCGCCTTTGTTCGCGGAAATCACTTTTGCTTTAACCGTTAAATTATCCTTCATCCATTTCTTCATGTTACCCCATGCTCTCTGATAACCGGCGATGCGGAAAGATAATTCCATCTCGCCATTTTCATTTTCCAAATCCAAAACAGTGGCCTCAACTTCGTTGCCAACTTTCAAATTGGAATATTCATTTGCCTCGGCAAAAAGTTCTCTGCCTCGCACGACGCCAACGGTTAAACCCTCAATATCAACATGCACCTCTCCCTTAACTATGGAGATGATTTTGCATTTCACAACATCGCCTTCCTTTGGAATTGTGAGCGGATGCGATTGCAATAGTGTTTTAAAATCCAATACTGCTTTGTCAGAATCCGGCATAAAAAAAATACCTACTTATCCCTCCCGATCTATTAAGCGGGGGCGGGTTTTCTCCTCTAAATCGGGAGAAATGCTTGAATAAACAATACTATATTATTGCGCGCGTGTCAAGGGTTTGAAACAGGCGCAGTAATCTAAACTACTGGAACCACCTAAATGGTAAAATATGGCTTTATCCAT
>JBBTQE010000061.1:0-9133 GCA_038065775.1 Patescibacteria group bacterium | reverse complement strand
TATTTGAAGAGAGTTGAAGAATTCAGAATAATTTTGGATGACATCAAAGACAAGCTTGAGGGTTTGAGAGATTTGGTTGAACGAGAAGAAGACCACCCGATTCTAGTTGGTGAAATTAAAGATAAGATCAGACATTTTGAATTGAGTTTATGTTTGTTGGCTCCTGAACTTCAATACGAAGCAGTCTGCAAGGCCAGAGAGCATTTTCAGGGAAGAAAAATGGAGATGAATCGTTTTAGAGGCATGCATGTGCCCATGCAAATTGACTTCTATAACATATGAACGGTTTTTTTGATCTGCCGGAGGTAGCCGATCAGTTTGTGAGATATAATATCGGTTTATTCGGCCTGCCGGGAATTTCGGTTTTGATATTTCAAATCATCGCTTTAATTTTCATATTTCACTTCTTCAATTACAAGGAAACTCTTAACGGGAAAGGATTTTTTTTATTTTCCAAAATAAATCTTAAATTTCCATTTTGGTCTTCCGTTGTTTTGTTTTTTGCAATTTTAATCTATCTGTTTTTGGGCGGGGAGAGTCTGAATCGTTTTTTACTCGGACCATGGTCGCCGATTTTCGCGTTGATCAATTTTTTTATTCAGTATTTAGTCGCGGCAATTTTTAAGAAATTGAATATTGATAGGGTTGGCAAATTAGTTCAGTATTTGGTCGCCTGTTCCATGGTTTTACTCGTGCCGTTCGTAATTTATTATTCAATTTATAAATATTCCAGATCGGATGTCTTGAAATGGGGCGCGATGGCCGCGGAAAAAAATAATCCGTACATTTGTTACAATGTCGTAGGCGCCAATCAAAAAACGATAGGAGAAAATCAAAGCAAGTGCATTATCCGCGCGGCTCAATTGAGCGGCGATCTTTCTTATTGCGATATAATTTTAGATAGCAAGCGCAATAGTGAGTGCGTGAATGATTTGACATTGGCCTATCAAGTTTCCAAAGATTTATGCGGCAGGGGCGAAGGCGAATACGACTTTGTTTGCGTCAGCAGGTATTGCGATTTAAGCGATGCCAATTATTTATCCATTCCCGAGTGTTTTTTGAAAAGAGCCTATGATGAAAGTGATTTAAGCTGGTGCGAGAGGCTGGCCGGGGGTGTGAATAAAAATATGAGAGAAAAATGCGTCAGCACATATTATTTTACGATTGCCGAAAAGAGCATGCAAAAAGATTGGTGCGAAAAAATGACGGGGCGGACGACTTTTGGCGATGATGTTCAAGTTTGTTTTGATAATGTTGAAAAAATTTATTTGACCGACATGGCTTTAACGGATCGGAATATAAAGGTATGTGATGAGATTGCGTCTCAATATGGCGCGGAATATTGCGGAGTCAGGGTTGACAGCATGGAACAAGCGAAAATATTTTATGATAAAGCCTTAAAGACAGGGGATGTTAAATGGTGTGAAAATATACGCGTTTATGAAAACGCGAATAAGAGATGGCTGTCTAAGTGGGATTTCAGCGTAAATCAATGCCTCTACGAAGTAAACCTTAACGCGAAGAATTAGCCGTCGCTTCTTTAACTTAAAAAACTTTTTTAGGTTTTATTGAAGAGAATTTTGAAATCATTTTTTTGATTCCTTTTTGGTCCAGCAGTCCTTTTTGCGCTCCTACTTGCCCGATAACCGCGCAACTATTCGCGATTCCCCAGCTTAAAGCCGCGCTTAAATCATGGCCGTTGATTCTGGCGGCCAGATATCCGGAAGAAAACGCGTCTCCGGCTCCGGTTTTGGAAACAACATCAACCGGGAAACTTTTTAAATACCAAATTTCTTCTTCGTTTCCCGCCCAGGCTCCGCCGGCTCCGTCCGTAATAACGACTTCGCGCGCCCCGGTAAACAATAATTTGTGCAAAATGGCTACGACGCCTTTTTCTTTTTGAATGGTTGAACCGATAATTCTTTCCGCCTCTTCCAGATTAACTATCAGAAGATTGACGGAAGGCAAAATTTCTTTTACTAAGTTGAGCGAATTTTTTAATTGAAATGATCCGGGATTGAAAGCCAGGCGAATGCTGGCGTGTTTTTTTAAAAATGAAACCAGCTTGTTTTGCAGATCTTCAAAACCATCGCTTAAGCTTGAATAGTAAATCCAGTCGGTTTCCGGCATTTCTTCGGGGAAAACGTATTTTCTCTTTTGATGATAAGACAAAATGGTTCTTTCACCTTTGAAATTTAGGGCAATGCCGTATCTTGTTTTGGATTTTTCATCCGTAAATACCAAATCGGAAGGGACGCCGTGATGTTTGAGTTGTTCCAGCACAATTTTGCCGTTACTGTCGTTTCCAACGGAAGTGAGAATGTCAGAATTTAAGCCGAGTTTTTTTATGCCGATTGCCACATTGGCCGCGTTTCCGCCAACAGACTGAAAACTGTCCGTAATTGGAATTTTTTGGGCATAATTCAAACATAGTTTGCAATTAGACTTATTTATATCGCATTCAACACTCGCGTTGTCAATCATTACATGCGTATCAATTATCGCGTCGCCGATGGTGATGACGTTGTACATAATTATTTGTTATTGGGATGCCTGTATTTTTCGGTAAGCGCGTCGCTGTGAACATGTTTACCGAGCATAATTTCCACAAGCTCAATAAAAGCTCCGATCATAAGACCGGCCATGGCTAAACTGAAAATTTTGTTTCCAATCCAGAGAGCGTAAATAAACAGACACGCCGACGCGATTACAAACACCGCGTCTTGCCTCCGTTCAGCTTCCAAGAAAATTGCGTAAGTGATGAGAACTGCTCCCAGTCCGGCCACGACATTCATGACGATGTCAATCATCGGCCAGGGGAGCGAAGGGAGGATGTTTGAAAATGGCATATTCCAAAATTATATTACTCTTTCCACCTGTTAATATACTCTATCGCGGCCAGGGCGGCAATTATGCCTTGGCCGGCGGCGATTCCGATTTGTTTGTAGGCGACGTTTGTAACATCGCCGGCCGCGAAGATGCCGGGCAAGCTTGTCCTGCATTTTTCATCAACAATTATTTCATTGATTTTGTTTTTTTCTATATTGCCATTGGCAAAATCTGAATTTGGCAGTTGACCGATGTGCACCATCGCCCCGTCAATCGCAATTTTTTGTTCGCCACTTTCATCTTTGTACTTCAAACCGGTTACTTTGCTTGCGCCGGCGATCTCCGTTGTGTTTGCCGAGTAAATAATCTCAACATTTTTTGCGGCTTTTACTTTTTCAATCAGTATGTCTTCGCCTTTGGGGAAACCGTCTTTTTGTTCTGGTGTGTTTGGGAATTTGCTTAGCAAGTAAACCTTTTTGGCGATGCCTGACATCATCAGAACCGATTCAAGAGCGGAATTGCCCGAACCGATTGTGGCTGTAATTTTATTTTTAAAAAGCGGGCCGTCGCAGACCGTACAGTAAGTTACGCCTTTTTGATAAAATTCTTTCTCTCCGGGAATATTTAGATGCCGTGGGTGAATTCCGGTGGCAATGATTATAGTTTTTGTCTCGTCCTTTTTTTCTTTGCCTGTCGCGTCGCGGGAAGTCAAGCTGAAATGTTTTTTTATTTTTTCAATTTTTTCAACTTTCCAGCCTTCGTCAATGGCGACATCGTATGATTTTACGTGTTCGGAAAATTTTTGCGCGAGTTCGTATCCTTGAATAGTTAAAATGCCGGGCCAGTTATTTACTTCTCCGGAAAGCGCGACTTCACCTCCGGTATCAATGGCAATCATTTTAAAATTAAGCTTTCTCCTTGCGGCGTAAATCCCCGCGCTTGAACCTGCCGCCGCTCCTCCGATGATGATTAAGTCGTACATATTGGTTATTAGTCGTCTATTTCATTTATTAATTCTTGATGCGCCGCTTCCACGTCCTTTGACATGGTAATCGCGCTGCCGATGTAGAGTTTTTCCGCGCCGGCTTGTTGAACCGCCAAAATAGTGTCTTTGTTTATTCCGCCGTCAGCCGAGCAAAGCGCGCGCGGATGCGTTTTTTTAAATTCTTTAATTTTTTCTAAAACTTCTGGTATAAATCGCGCTCCCTGCCGGCCCGGTTGCACTGTCATAAAAAGAATCTCATCCACCAGAGAAACATACGGCTCAATTACTTTTATGTCTGTTTCCGGATTGATCGCGACCCCCGTTTTCCAGCCGTTTTGTTTAATAATATCAACGCATCTTTTCGGATCAGCGCCGGACTCTATATGGAAGACAACATTTGTTACATTTTCAACTTCTCGCCATTTTTCAATTTCAGCAATCGGGTCTTTCACCATCAGATGCAATTCAAATTTTGCGTTTGAATTTAATTCGTTCAATTCATTTCTTTGCCTGAATGATTCATAGGGCAAAAACAATCCATCAATAATGTCTATTTGAATAAAAGAAAAAAAAGGTTCTATCCTTTTTAATTGGCTCGCGAAGTCTTCGAATTTATCCGTTAAAATTGCTGGAACGATTAAAGGCATCATACATTTTCATTTTCCGCCTCCTCAATTTTTTTGTTTCGTCTGACGAATCTTTCATCTCCGTCAAATTTTGTCTCAAGGAATTTTTTGACAATGGCATTGCTAAAGTCCGCGGAAGGCAAAATGCGTCCGGGCAGGCAAAGAATGTTGGCGTTGTTGTGTTTTCTGCCCAACTCCGTCGCCTGGATGTTATAGCCGATAATCGCCCTGGCGCCTTTTACTTTATTCGCGGCAATGCACATTCCTTGACCGGTTCCGCAGATTAATATTCCAAAATTATCTTCTTTTTTTACAACTTCTTTGGTCAAGGCGAAAGCAAAATCCGGAAAATCATCATTTTCAACAAAAGCTGTCGGACCTAAATCCTTCGCTTCTTTATTAAGCTGTGTTTTTAAGTATTTTACAACCTCTCTTTTTAGCTGGTAACCGGCATGATCCGAGGCGATGTAGAGCATATAAAAGCGAATTATATGCTTTTATTGTACTCTTTTGTGAAAATTTTGGCAATGTTTTAGATTGACTTTAAGGATTGATTTTGGTAATGTAATCATTGATATGCATAATGAATACAAAAAAACTGGGGATCAAAATGATACGCGCGTTTTTTTTCCGTTAAACAAACTATGCGGGAGTATCCCGAGTTTATTGGAAGTAGTAGAAGACAAATTGATAAAGATTTTTTTACATGAACAGATTGGGGAGATAAATAGGTTGTTGAATAAGATAAAGAAAAGTAGAGAAAAAATAAATCATGGTGTTGTGGTTGATGGTTTGGGACGGCAAATTGAAGAGGCGATTGAGAGGGTTTATACGGTCAGAGAGCGGCTTGTAGGAGAAGAATTTGGCAAAATCAATATTGAAATTGGGAAAATAGAAAGTTATTTGAGAAAGTTGCCAGTAGATAATATCTAGTTATGTACAACTCAAATGAACAAGAACGAGAAATTTTAAAATACTGGGACGAGCATAAATGCTTTGAGAAGTCCATTGAGAACAGATCGGAGAAAAAGCCGTATCATTTTTTTGACGGCCCTCCTTTTGCCACGGGCCTGCCTCATTATGGCCACATCGTCGCTTCGCTCATGAAAGATGTCGTGCCGCGTTTTTGGACAATGCGCGGTTTTAGGGTTGAACGCAAATGGGGCTGGGACTGCCACGGTCTGCCTGTGGAGAATATTATTGAAAAGGATTTAAATTTGCAAAGCAAAAAGGACATAGAAAATTTCGGCATAGCTAAATTTAACGAAGCGTGCCGTTCGGCGGTTTTGAGATACGCGGATGAGTGGAAAAAAACCATCAAACGAATGGGGCGATGGGTGGATATGGATAATGATTACAAAACAATGGATTTGCCGTATATGGAAAGCGTATGGTGGGTTTTCAAACAACTTTGGGATAAAAATTTAATTTACAAAGGCCACAAGGCAATGCATATTTGTCCGCGTTGCGTGACTCCGCTTTCAAATTTTGAGGTAACGCAGAATTACAAGGATATAAAAGACATATCTGTAACGGCGAAGTTCAAAGTTCAAAGTTCAAAGTTAAAAGTTGACGGGGATTTATATATTTTGGCGTGGACAACGACGCCGTGGACTTTGCCGGGGAATGTTTTGTTGGCGATTAATAAAAGTATTAAGTATCAAATATTAAGCATTGAGGGTGAAGATGGAAATTATATCGTCGCCAAAGACAGGGCAGAGGCGGTTCTTAAAGATAAAAAATACAAGATAAAAAAAGAAGTAAGCGGTTCTGGCATGATCGGTCTGGAATATGAACCGCTGTTTTCATATTTCAAAGACACGGCAAACTGCTTCCGAGTTGTCGCGGCGGATTTTGTTACCACGACTGACGGCACCGGTGTTGTGCATATCGCGCCGGCGTTCGGCGAGGATGATTATAATGTAGGCAAAGCTGAAGGTGTGCCTCTGGTTCAGCATGTTACGATGGAGGGCAAATTCATTCCGCAAGTTACGGATTTTGCCGGAATGGAAGTGAAGCCAAAAGACACTCCGGATTTTGATGACCGATCTCCGCAGGAAGGGCCGGTCAAGGCCGATGTGGAAATTATCAAGTGGCTGGCGCACAATGGAAAACTATTCAGCAAAGCAAAAATTGAGCATAGCTATCCGCATTGTTGGCGTTGCGACACTCCGCTTTTAAATTACGCCACATCAAGCTGGTTTATAAAAGTTACGGAATTGAAAAAAGAGCTTTTAAAAAATAATGAAGCGATAAATTGGGTGCCGGAGCATATTAAAGAAGGCAGATTTGGCGTTTGGCTGGAAGGCGCGCATGATTGGGCGATTTCCCGCAATCGTTATTGGGGAACGCCGCTTCCAGTTTGGGAAAATGAAGATGGCGAAGCGATTTGCGTTGGCGACGTGAAAGAGCTGGCCGAATTAACGGGTAAAAAAATTACAAAAATTATTTTTACGCGCCATGGAGAAAGTGAGACGAATGTTAAGGGGGTCAGAACCAGCGCTTTAGACGGGGATAATTTAACAAAAAAAGGCGAGGCGGAAGTCGTCGAGTTGGCAAAGAAGTTTGACCAGAAAATTGATTTAATCATAAGCTCTCCGATTTTTAGAGCCAAGCGAACCGCGGAAATAATAAATAAAAAATTAAAAACAGAACTTGTTTTTGATCCATTGCTGGTTGAATATTCGTTCGGCGCGTGGGAAGGCTTAACTCCGGACGAGCGACACGGTCAAGAAGATTACAAAAAATACAAAAAAATAACTTCTTTGGAGGAGAGGTTTAATTTCCGATTGGGGAGCACGGGTGAAACGCGCGTTGAAATTGTGGAGCGGATCAGAAAGTTTGTGAATCAATTGTTGGAGAAGCATAAAGGCAAAACGATTTTGATTGTCAGCCATGGCGGAATAAACGCGGCTTTGTGCAAGGTAATCCAAAACATCAGTTATGAAAAATATTTTCAAGAGGAAAATATAGATCACAATATTACAAAAACATATTACGCCGATGAGTCAGGCCGGGAGTTTGATCTGCACAAGCATTTTATTGATCAACTGATAATTAAAAAAGACGGGAAGGAGTATAAAAGAATTCCCGAGGTTTTGGATTGCTGGTTTGAATCCGGAAGCATGCCTTATGGGCAGATGCATTATCCTTTTGAAAATAAAAAGAAATTTGAATCCGGATTTCCGGCCGAATTTATCGCCGAGGGGCAAGATCAGACGCGCGGGTGGTTTTACACGCTTCATGTTTTGGCGACCGCTTTGACAATGGGCAAGAAGCCATCTATTCCAGTAAAAAAGAGTGTGGCCGCGTTCAAAAATGTGATAGTAAACGGAATAGTGCTGGCCGAGGATGGAAAAAAAATGAGCAAGCGTTTGAAAAACTATCCGGAGCCGGAAATTCTTTTGGAAAAATATGGCGCCGACGCGATGCGGTATTATTTGGCGACTTCTCCGGTGATGCAAGCCGAGGCGTTAAATTTTTCAGAAACCGGCGTGAGGGAGATGTATAATAAGGTTGTGAATACGGTTTATAACGTGCTGGAATTTTACCTAATGTATGCTGGCACTGGCACAGGCGCTGTCATTCCGACATCGAAGGAGGAATCTCTGTCTGGTAAAAAAACGGACAGAGATCCCTCGTCGGCTAAGGCCTCGCTCGGGATGACAAGTAAAAACATCCTAGACAAATGGATTTTGGCAAAATTACAGATTTTAATTCAAGACGTCACAGCCGGAATGGAGGCGTATAAACTCGTTGACGCCAGCCGTCCGATTGTGGATTTTGTTTCCGAATTATCACAGTGGTATGTGCGAAGATCGCGCGATCGTTTCAAAGGTGGGGATGAAAAAGATAAGGAGCAGGCCACAGTGACTTTGCGCGAAGTTTTGTTGGAGCTGTCCAAAGTGATGGCGCCGTTTACTCCATTTATCGCCGAGAAAATTTATTTGGCGGTGGGTGGAAAAATGGAAAGCGTTCATCTTGATAATTGGCCGGAAGTTAATAAAAAATTGTTTAATGATGATGTGTTGCGGGATATGATTTTGGCGCGAAAGATCGTGGAAATGGGTTTGGCTTTGCGCGCGGAAAAAGGAATCAAGGTTAGGCAACCGCTAAGTGAATTGTTAATTAGCGAGGAGTTGGGGAAAGATTATTTGGAATTGATTGCCGATGAATTAAATGTTAAAAAAGTAAAATTGGAATTTAAAAAGATGGGAGATGGCATCGCTGTTAAAGAAGACGGCGGATTGAGAGTTGGTCTGGACGCGACAGTGACCGGGGAATTGAAAAAAGAAGGTCTGGCCCGTGAAATCGTGCGCACGATAAATCAAATTCGTAAAGATAATAAATTGACTATTGCGGACAGGGTGGCAGTGAAGTATGGTACTGATGACCAATTGCTTAGGTCCGTGTTTGTGGAATACGCCGAGGAGATTAAAAAATCAGTTTTGGCGGAACGATTGGAATCTGGCGATGGTGGAGATGAGGTTGAGATTGGGAAAGGGAAAGTGAAGATTGAAGTGGAAAAGGTATAATATTTGAAATTTAGGCTTATTTTAGCCCAAAGAGATGCACCCCATTGACAAAATGGTTAATTTCCATTTGAAAAAGTGGAAATCAACTAACCCTGAACCAGTAGTTTAAATAATCAAGTTAAGCTGGAACCACTTTGTTAATAACTTCGTTGGGACTT
>JBBTQE010000060.1:0-3099 GCA_038065775.1 Patescibacteria group bacterium | reverse complement strand
GGAATCTCTATCTCAATCAACAAACGGACAGAGATCCCTCGTCGGCGCGAGCCTCACTCGGGATGACAAACGCGAAGTGACCCGCAACGACTTTTGCGCCAGTGTTGAGCAGGCAATCGTAGATGTGCTGGTGGCCAAAACCGTCCGCGCCGCCGAACAATATAAACCAAAAACAATAATCCTGGCCGGAGGCGTCAGCGCCAACAAAAAACTCCGCGAAACACTTGAACATGAAATCAAAAAACAATTTCCAACAATCAATATCCAATATCCTCAATTAAAATATTGTATGGACAACGCCGCTATGATCGCCGTTGCCGGATATTATCACGCTCTAAAAAAGGACTTCACTGATTGGAAAAAAATAAAAGCTGACCCGAATTGGGAGTTGGCTTAACTAACCACCAATCACGCTCTTTAATTCCGCCGACATCGCTTCCGATCCGTCAACTTTATAAGAAGTTTTAATTTTTTTATCTCCGACTATAATATAAACAACCTTATCACCCGGAAATTTTGCTAAGACATTTTTAATTTCATCGGCTTTTATTTTAATCTTGTCGTGCGGAACAATGACATCAACGCTTTCTTCTCTCTTGGCCGAAAAACTCTGACCGACCAACATCTGACGCACCAACATAGGCGCGTTTTCTTTTGTAAGCAAATACGCTTTCTCCACAAATAACTTATCGTCCCCTTCCTCTTCTGAAGTTCTTCCAACCACGCACACTGGACTGCCTTCAACCCAAACATCCTTCGTTGTTTCGTATGTTTTTGGAAAAACCAAAAGCTCCAAACCGCCGGTTGTATCCAAAATTTTCGCGAACATCATGGCCTTGCCGCTACGCGTTATTTTTTTCTTTGTCGCGTCAATCATGCCGCCAACCACAATCCACTGACCGCGCCCTTGCCCGGGCAAGTCCTTAATCGGGATCATCACATTTTTCATTATATTTTGAATTTCCGTAAATGGATGCGATGTAACATACAGACCAAGCAATTCTTTTTCCCAAGTTAATTTTTCTGTTTCAGTGGCATTCGCGGCCGGCGCGAGTTTTAACTTCGCCGACAGATCAATTGATGTGTTTAAAAAAAGTGAATTCTGGTTTGCGTTTGGTTTTTCATGAATTTGTTTAATAAACAATAAAATATTTTCACTGTTCGCCAGCAGAACGCCCCTATCCTCTCCAAAACTATCTAACGCTCCGCATTTAATCAAGCTTTCCAGCGACTTCTTGTTTAAGTCCTTGTCTTGCACGCGCTTAATCAAGTCCTCCAAATTTTTATATTTCCCGTTTTCTTTTCGCTCGCGATAAATTACTTCTGCGATATGTTCGCCGAGATTTTTAATGCCATTTAGGCCGAAGCGGATATGCGATTGGATTGTGTTGTCATTCTGACCCGCCGGCTGGCGGGGAAGAATCTCTGTCCGATTATCGGTTATATGAGACAGAGATCCCTCGTCGTCCGCCTCGAGCGGACTCGCTCGGGATGACAATTGCGAATCTACCTCATCCAAAATCATCGCGAAATTTTTGAAACTCTCGTTAACATCGGGCGGTAAGACCTTTATTCCCATTCTCTCGCACTCATGAATGATTTCAGGAACTTTGTCTATATCCCCGCTTTCAGCGATGAGAACCGCGGTCATAAACTGCACGGGATAATTCGCTTTCAAATACGCGGTTTGGTACGCCACCACCGCATAACTGGAAGCATGGGCTTTGTTAAAACCATAGGCGGCAAACGGCTCAATCCGCTCCCAAAGCTTATCTATTTTTGCGTCCGACAATTTACCAAAATCCTTCGCGCCTTTATAAAACTTCTCTTTTTGTTTTGCCATTTCTTCCGGAATTTTCTTGCCCATGGCTTTTCTGAATTTATCAGCTTCCTCCCAATTGTATCCAGCTAAATTTATAGCAGTTAGCAACACGTCGTCTTGATAGACAATCAAGCCGAGCGACTGGTCTAAATACTCCTTCATGCGAGGATCCTCATACTGAATTGTTTCTGGGTTATTTTTACGATGAATATACTCTGGAATTGATTCCATTGGACCTGGGCGGAAAAGAGCCACCATAGCCATGATATCAAAAATATTGGTGGGGATTAATTCCTTCAAATACCTTGTCATGCCCGAACCGGAAAGCTGAAATACGCCAATAGTTTCTCCGCGCGCCAGCATTTCATACGTCTTCTTATCATCCCATGGATACAAATTGTATACATCAATTTTTTTACCCGCGGTCTTTTCAATAATTTCAACCGCATGCCCCAAAATGGACAGGTTGCGGATGCCCAGGAAATCCATTTTAAGCAATCCGGCTGCTTCAACAGCGTGCATCTCATATTGCGTGGTAACTTTTTCTCCGCCGACTTCATATTGAACCGGGGTAAAATCTGTAAGCGGAGTCGGCGCAATTACAACTCCAGCCGCGTGCATAGAAGTATGACGCGCGCATCCTTCAACTTTTTGCGCCAAGTCCAACAAACGTCTTGCTTGGTCATTTTTCTCATACAATTTTTTCAATTCCGGCTCCAAGTCCAGCGCCTTTTGAATTGTCATATGAAAACCCTGCGCCCCGAACGGAATCAGCTTAGCCACTTGATCGCAAAAAGAATACGGATAACCAAGCGCCCGGCCAACATCGCGAACAGCCCCGCGCGCCATCATCGTTCCAAAAGTAATAATCTGCGCCACCTTGTCCGCGCCGTATTTTTGCGTGACATAAGCAATCATATCGTCTCTGCGATCATCGGCAAAATCCGCGTCAATATCCGGCGGACTTGGGCGAAACGGATTTAAAAATCTCTCAAACGGCAATTTAAAAAACAGCGGATTGTCCATAACAATACCCAAAGCAAACGACACAAGAGAACCGGCGGCCGAGCCGCGGGTGGTAACCATAATATTATGTTCTCTAGCATAACCGATGTAATCAGCCACTGTTAAAAAATATGGCGAATAACCTTTTTTAGCGATAATGTCCAACTCATAATCAGAGCGATTTTTTACTTCTTCGGTCATCTCTATCCGTTTCGGCAATTTTTCATAAACCTGTTCGCGCAAATACTGGTCCGCGGTTTTCCCTTCCGGAA
>JBBTQE010000059.1:0-30569 GCA_038065775.1 Patescibacteria group bacterium | reverse complement strand
GGGTCAGCCCGTCCCGGGCGAGTGCAAGGGACACGTCAACGCCCTCTGCCGCGCCGCGGCCGGGGCGTGCGACGTCCCCGAGTACTGCAACGGCGTCGACGACGACTGCCCGAACGACGCGCTCGAGGCGGCCGGCACCCAGTGCCGGGCCTCCGACGGGGATGAGCACGAGTGCACCGGCTACTCGCCGGTGTGCCCGAGCGCGCCCCCCGACGACTGCGAGACCAACGCCGACTGCGTGAGCGGTCGGTGCGTCGGTGGCGAGTGCATCACCACTTTCGTGGTGCTGGAGGTCAGCAACACGAGTGGTGAGGCGGCCGAAGCTCACGTCTTCGGGAGCATCGACGTCCACACGGACAATACAGGAATTCACAGCGGCTCAAGCCCCTACACCATCGGTCTCACGCAGACCGAGGCGTGCGGGTGGGGTGTTGAGGTGGCCATGCGCGAAGTGGTCACCCCGTCGAGGCAGTGGTACGGGTGCGGTGCACCCGGGCGTGGGCTTTCCCAGATTGTGGTGAAGCGGGGTGGCACGGTCATCACCGGCATCCCGACATTGCACCCATGGGCCTGCGCCGGCGGGGGCGAGGGCAACCTCGCCTTCTCAAAGGCGCAGCTCGGCTGCCCGTAGGGTAGGTAGCACAGTTCCTTCACTGTCCGCTCGCGCAAGTAACATCGCGCTAGCGTGACGAATTTCGGCGGGGAGAATCTCTTCACAGAGCTTTTCTCCCCGCCATCCCTAATTTGCAATCATTAAAAAATGATTTCAGATTAGGAATTTAAAATCTAATGTCACATGGATCCATCATGTTCTCTCTTACCTTGTTCTTTTTAGATAAAGGTACACGATGGATTCAGTTGACAGAGTAAAATCCACCCGCAAGGCGGTTTTTGCTTTATTTTAGCCTCTTTTGTTTTTAACAGTTGACATTTCAGCGAAGCTGTGTTAATTTACGCTGTTCTTTTAATAACATAGTGTAGCCAAAACACCCTTTTGCGTGTATAAAAAAGAGTGCTTTGGCGACACAAGGTTATTTGCTGATGTTCTTTTGAAAATTAACTGATTGCAACGAAATCCTGGCGTGAAAAGGGGAATTATTTTAATGCCCTTTTTTTCGCGTCAGGATTTCATGGAGAAGCGCGCGTTCGGATAAGCCGGGCGTTGTGTTTCTGCCATAACAGATTCGGTCAGGGGGAATCCCGAGGAGGAGTCATGTTCAAGAAGATCGTCGCGTTGGTCGCGTTCTCGTTCTGCCTGTCGTTCGCCGCCGTCCGCTCCACCGTCTTCGCCCAGAAGCAGTTGGACGACTCGGCCATCGCCACCCTCTTGGTCCACGACGGGTGGATTCAGGAGTTGGATGAGAGACTTCTCCTTGTGGAGGACCAGTGCATGGCCGCCAGCGACAAGCTGGCTGTCGCCGAGTTGGACACAACGAAGTGCGATCCGCAGAAGTTGCGGAACGAGTTCGACTATAAGTTGGGTGAGGCTAGCGTCGTCTACGATCGCAAGCTCGCGGTTGTGAACGCCGGTCTCGCCAAGCTGAAGGAGGCAGAAAAGAACAACACCTCCATCAGCAAGAGGATGGGTGGGGTGGAGGAGGCGCTGGAGCGAGTGAAGGCGAAAATGCCGGATCTCGCCGAAGTCAACAGAGCCCTCGCCGAGCTCAAGGAGACTGGCGAGTTCAGCCGGACCGCTATGAACATCGTGGTCAAGGAGTTGAACGGCGCCAAGACCGAGCTGGAGACCATCAAGGAACGGCTGGGTGCTCTGCAGGAGAAGTTTCTGGACATGCAGAGCAGGCTGGAAAAGATGCAGAGCGACGTGGCGCTCAAGCAGGATCGAGTACTCTTCGCTGTCGGCCTGGAGCTTCGGGCCACGAATTCCATGGCAGGGTTCGGCCTGCGAACAGACATGGAGTTCCAGCGGCGAGGCGACTGGTGCTGGCCAGTCTACGGGTCAAGCATCGGCTACCAGAACAACGGAATCACATTCTCCCTGCGAGTGCTGGGGAAGTGTGGCGCCGGGCCGTTCCACATCGGGTTCGGGTTCGTGCTGACGCCGTCCTTCAACAAGGACAACACCGCGTCAGTCGGCGCCCTGTCATCCCTCGTGGGGTTCGGATACATCTCCGGCCGGATGGAGTTCTTCTTCTCCGGAGGCGCGGGGTGGCGAGGCGAGGAGGGCGTCTACGAGTTTACGCCGACGCTGGAGACCGCGATCCAGTATCGGTTCTAGGAAAGGAGAAAAAAGTCGGGGAGAGCAGCAGAGTTGTGCTAGTCAAGGCAGCCGCTTTCCTCTTCCCGTTTTTGCTCGTAATTATTGCGGGCAGAAACAGGAGGGGGTTCATTACAATTAGCTAGGTAGGAAAACTACGAATTAAGCGCCTCAAAAGGCGTTGAACAGACAACGAACGATTTGATCCCCGATGGATATCGGGGGGAAGGGGATTTGTGATGGTTGAGAAGAGAGGGAGTACCTCGAAGGGGTTTCCACAGCCGGATATGCCGCGCGGTGAGCCGGTTCAGCCCGCCGAGGAGGGGGCGGTGCCCGAGGGCGTGGATCCGAGGAGCGACACGCCGGAGAAGATGAGGCAGTCCGTGGCGCCGATGGGCGATGATGAGTCCGGCTTGACGGATCTGACGAAGCTGCGAAATCAGGCGGCAGTGTTGGCTCTGGGCGCCGGCATCAAGTCTGTGCCGGCGCCGGTACTCAAGCAGCGTGGCGGCGGCAATGAGTTCGAGCGCGCCAAGACCGCGGCCGCGGAAACGGTGCGCCCTCGGGAGAACGGTGGCGCAGATGTACGGGCCGCGATCGCCGAGGCCAAGGTAGGGGATGTTTCCCCGTCTGTTGGAGATATCCAGATCGTGGCGCGCTTGGAAGAGCGGATCATCGAGCGGACGGTTCCGCCGGCCGCCATGGCTCCGTCGCCGGCCGAGTGTAAGTTGCCTGGCGTGCAGCCCGCGCCGGCCCTGCCGTCGCCGGCCGAGACGGTTCGTCCCTTGTCCAAGGAGGTGGATTTCTCCTTGCTACAGCCTGTTCGGGCTACGTCGGATGGCAGGGTTTGGCCTGCGCTGGTTCCCGCCAGCTCCGACGAAAGAGAGCGCGACAAGCCGACCGCGATCACCAAGTCCGATGCGGTCAGCAGGGAGCCGTCGGCTGGCGCCGACGTCAAGTGGGTTCGCCATGAGGCGTCACCGTCGTCGTCCGACCCGCCTCCGCCTCGTCGTCGGCCACCGTCCGACCCGCCCATGCCGCCCGATCACCCGATCGGGTCGCCCAAGCGGATCATGCTGGCCGCCGCCGTGGTCCTGGCGTTCCTCGCCATGGTCATCGGCGGGGTCGCGCTGTGGAACAAGAAGGGTGGCGACAAGCAGGCCGCTACCCCGGCGCACAACATCGAGGCCATCATCGCCGAGTGCGCCAGCCGATACGCGGAGCGGTCGAGCAAGTACAAGGGCAAGCCCCCGGACGAGGTGAAGGCGCACTGCAGGGAGATCCTAGCCAAGGTCTCCTCCCGCCATTAGTCCTACCTAGTTGCCGAAGCGCTATTTCTAGCGGACAGCGATGTCTGCGACGAAGACGCGCCAAGGCAATTCGCCGCGTTCTGACAAGTTCAGTCGCGGCTCCATCTATTTCCATTTCGTTGAAGTGAAAATAGATGGGGCTATAGTCTGCTCTTTGAAAGCTTGAGAGATACCCAACCTCGCTGGCATGGAAAATTCCTGTCAGTTGAGAGGTTGGTTCGGTTACCGAATGGAGAGGAGGACGCGATGAGGAGAGTGTGCGTGGTATTGATGTGGTTGGTCGGCGCTGTTGCCGGGTGCAACTTTGGCCCGGAGTCGCTGAACGCCCCGGACGCGCCGGCGCCCGTGGTGTTGAGCTCGTGCCAGAATCGTTTTCAGGGCACGGAGTGCCGCGGCGTGGATTACCTCGCCCAGCCGTGCGACCGCACGGAGTTCTGCCAGTGCGGCGGGGCGGGGATGATCTGCGACGCGGCGCATGCCGCGTGCCCGGCGGACGATGTCTTGCCGTCCGGATTCGTCTGTTTCTTCCCGGATGACCGCCAGGGTACGTGTGACGGTGTCAGCCGGTTCTGCCAGGCAATCGCGTCTCCACCCGTGGACGCAAGCGTCCCGGACGCGCCCGTGGTCGTGGTGGACGCCTCACTGCCCGATGCGCGGCTTCCGGACGCGGCGATTCCGGATGCCCGTCTGCCAGACGCCACCATCGTGGTGGATGCCAGGCCGCCGGATGCCTCACTGCCCGACGCGCGGCCGCCGGACGCGGCGATTCCGGATGCCCGTCTGCCAGACGCCACCATCGTGGTGGATGCCAGGCCGCCGGATGCATCACCGCCAGATGCGACTGTTCCGGACGCAACGCCGCCCGACGCGCGGCTTCCGGACGCCACGCCCCCGCTCCTCGTCAACGGTGCCACCTGTACGGTGGGCACCCAGTGCGTCAGCGGGTTCTGCGCTGATGGCACGTGCTGTGAGAGCGCGTGCTCTGGGGAGTGTATGTACTGCGGCAACTCGTTCGGCATCTGTGCGCTTTTCTCCGGGGGCACTGACCCTCAAGACGAGTGCGTCGGAGCCGGAAGCCCCGATGTCTGCAACGGGGCTGGAGAGTGTGTTGCACCATGCCTGGTGGACGCGGACTGCAACGACGCCAGCTTCTGCACGGTGGATACCTGCGTCACGTTGGGGAGGTTTTGTCAGAACACCTCAACGGTGTCCTGCTCGGTCGCCAACACGAGCTGTAACCCGGCAACGGCCATCTGCTCCTCGGTGTTCCGCGTGGAGACCGAGGTCGCTTCGCTGGTCCGCTTCTGGGTGAGCCCATCCGGCCCGAGCACCAACATCAGCGCCGTGGATCCCACGCCCGAGTTCCCGGGCGACGTGGATCCCGAACCCGGCGAGCGGGCCGTGTCCACGTTGTTCCGTATGGATCTGGACGGCGCCATGTGCGCGCGACCGGTCTGGAACGACGACGACTACCCGAACGCCGCCACCCCGCCGGTGGCGATGGGCGCTGGCGCCGAGTCCAAGGCGCTGACAGCAGGCGGAGTCTGGTACGGGACCGCCGGAGCTCCCACCATGGGCACCGTGTATCTGTATCGGTGCAACGAGGACGGAAGCTCGTGCGTCCTGGTGGATTTGTTCACCATGGTGCACCCCTGCTTCTGGACCGGGACCGACTGGGACTGCCCGGTGACCAACCCGGAGGGCAACAAGTTCTACTCCGACGACGCGCTCGTCGGCGTTGCCAGTCCCTGCCCGTAAACTCTCTCAACCGGGGGATACCCTGAATCCTCCGCGCCAATGGCAAACAAAAAAGGGAAAATGATCCGGGAACCCGCTGTGGCGAGTTCACGGTCAAGAACGACCGGGGGGATGCAGATGAAATCTGTCTTCCTCCCTCCGCACTTGATCATCACAAAACAGTGGTGGCCAAATGCGGAATGCCGCATTAAAAAATAGCCGATCAAACGGCTGTTTTTTATTAATTTTTTTGTGGACATTTAAGACGAATTTAGTTATAATATAGGCGCGTTAATATGTCATTCGCCTTTAGTTTAACTCCTAAAAAAACTTTATCCGAATTTGAAAGCGCTTTGTTGACAGTTGTCATAATGGCCGGTTTTGTGATTCATGGCATTTGGCAGGGCCAGTCTCTTTCGTTCTACGCGATTTTTATTTTGGTTTCTTTTTATTCAATTTTTAAATATCCGAAAACCGGAATTTATTTAATTATCATCGGAACAATGTGGTTTGAGCGGCATTTTACACTTCAGCCATTAACAATAGGCGATGTTTCATACAAAATATATCCGTTGGATTTTATTTTGCTGATAACCGGGCTAAGCTTATTCGTTCGCGTTGTTGACAAAGAAATAAAATGGAAATGGCATAAATTTGACACTCCAATTTTATTGTTCGGGCTGGCCGCGACTTTCGGATATTTGTTATCTTGGCTCAGAAATTTGGATCCGGTTTTGGCTTTCGGCACCTACAAAAATTATTTTTTATACGCGGTTGTTTATGTTTTTATCGCTTTGCTTTTTAAGACAAAAGAAGACTGGAAAAAATTAATGGCCTGGTTTTTCGCCGGCGGCGCCGGCTTGTTCTTTTTCCTATTTTACGGAATTATTACGGGCCATGGACTTTGGAGCGATTTCACGCCTTTGTCAACCTATGGCGAAAGATTGATTGCCGGAACACATATTTTTTACATGGTTTTATTCGGCTTTTTTTTAATGTCATTGTATTTTTGGAAAAGCGAATTTCAAAAGAAAATTTCTGAAAAAATTATTTTTGCCTGTATCGGACTGGTCGCGATTGGAATTTTAGTTTCCCTGGTCAGGCATTTGTGGGCGGCTCTGGCCGTGATTTTTATTTTATGGTTTATTTTTTTGTATCGCGAGGAGAAAAAAAAGATGATCACCTTGGGGAAAAAATGTTTCGCGATCGGGCTGTTTTTTATATTGATTTATCTTTGGGTATCGTTTTCGTTTAAAGGCGCGGTTCCGCAGAATTTAAGCAAAGGTTATTACGCTGTTAAGGAGCGCGTTGGCATAGAAAGCGTCGCTAGATTGGAAGACAGTAGTTTCAGATGGCGCATATCGGCCTGGGCGGTCGGGGTTGTCTTGTGGACAAGGCATCCGGTATTAGGTTCAGGTCTTGGCCAGTTGGTTTCCGGTTATGACAATATTGTTCCGTTTGAGATCGCGGCGCGGGAATTGCATAATAATTATCTCGGTATTTTGATTCAGTTGGGCGTGGTTGGGCTGGGCGTAGTGTTGGCGTGGTTTTGGATGTTGCTCGTCAAAATGAAAGAGATGTGGAAATTTACGCAGGCTCGCGACAATTTTTATACACAGCTTACATTTACATGGGTGAGCGTTGTTTTGCTTTTTATGATCGGTTTCAGCATATCTGTTTATTGGGATGTTAATTTTTTTATAATCTGGTGGTGGGTCGCCTTGGCCGCGGTCAGATTTTTGTCTGACGAAGTTAAGCCGCCGCTTTTTTCCACTGTTAAATTTTAATTTATGATTGCGTTTTACGAACACGAACCGGCTGGCGCGAGGAAAATGGAAATAATAAAAGATATTCTTGAAAAGGAAGAGGAAAACAAGGGCAAGAAATTGCGCGTGCTTGATGTTGGTTGCGGTGACGGGCATTTGAGCGCGTATATGGCGTCGCTGGGGCATCAAGTCAGCGCCATAGACACGGACGCTTCCGCGATTGAAACGGCAAAATCTTTGTATAATAATGTAAATTTTTTGAACTCGGATTTGAGCGTGGTAAAAGATAAATTTGACGTAGTTACGGCTTTTGAGGTGTGCGAGCATGTCCCGGATGAGAAAAATTTTACGGAACAGATGCGGGAAAAATTATCGGAAAACGGCCTGCTGGTCATTTCCGTGCCAAATGGCTGGAGTTTGGAAGAAATAGTTCGCAGATTTTTGCAAAACAGCAGTGTTGGCAGAAGTATCAAAAACTGGATGAGGAAGAAAAATGTTTTGCCAAAGAGCGAGTCGCAAACCCACGCCGACAGTCCGCATGTTCACTTTTGGCGGTATTATACATGGAAAAAGAATTTTGCGCGGAATAATTTTAAATTTTTGTGTTCGTGGAATGTCTCGTTGTTTTTTAAGCAGTTGTATTATTTGGGATTTCGCAGATTTTTGAAGCCGGCCGGCGCGGTTTTTAAATTTTTGGATAAATTTGACGGCAAAATCGTTAATTTATTTCCATCTTGGATGGTTGACGGATGGCTGATGACATTCAGAAAATAATTTTATGAAAATTTTGCAAGTTAATAAGTTTTTTTATAGAAGGGGGGGCGCGGACCATCATTTTTTGGATCTTTGCGACTTGCTTTCGCGCAAAGGCAACGAGGTGATTCCGTTTTCAATGCGCGATCCCAAAAACGAGGCCAGTCCGTTTAGTAAATATTTCGTTTCGGAATTTAAATTGGACAGTTTTAATGTCCGGTCGTTGTTAAAAATTGGAAGGATGCTGTATTCATTTGAGGCCAAAAGAAAAATCAGCCGTTTGATTAAAGATGCCAAGCCGGAGATCGCCCATCTGCATTTAATCTATCATCATTTATCGCCGTCAATTCTTGGTCCGTTAAGAAAAGCCGGAATCCCGATAGTTATGACGATTCATGATTGGAAACCGATCTGTCCAAATTATCTTTTGTATACCGAAGGCGCGCCTTGCGTAAGGTGTAAAAATAAAAAATATATTCAGAGCTTTACGCATAGTTGCGCGAAGGGATCAAAAATTAAAAGCGGTCTTATCGCGCTTGAATCTTATTTTCATCACTGGAAAAAATACTATGAGGATTATGTGGATTTATATATCGCCCCAAGTGAATTCGTGAAAGAAATGTTTGTCTCTTTCGGTTGGAATAAAAATAAAATTCAGGTGTTGCCGCATTTTTTGTCGCCTATTATTAAAGCGAGTGAAAATGCGGCGCCGTCTCCGCAAACCACGCGGTTCGCTTATGTCGGTCGGCTTTCCGCGGAAAAAGGCGTGGACAAACTTGTTGAATATTGGCGATCAAAAAATATACAATATCAGCTTGATATTTTCGGAAGCGGGGATTTGTACGAAGGACTTAAGAATTTGACCGCGGATAATCCAAAAATAAAATTATTGGGGCAGATTAAGCGCGAGGAAATGGCAGAGAAGCTGAAAAATTATTCGGCCCTGATCGTCCCAAGCGAATTTTATGAAACATTCGGCCTGGTCGCGATTGAGGCATGGGCCGGAGGCGTGCCGGTTCTCGCTCACAACAGGGGAGCGGTCGTGGAATTAATAAACGCGTCCGGAGCGGGTTTGACTTTTGAATGGGGCGATGATTCGCTGGAAAAAGGGTTGGAAAAAATTTGTTTTCCGGAATTTCGTCAAAAGGCCGTTGATTATATGAAAATACATCATTCGCCGAATGAATATTACGAAAAAATATCCGCAATTTATAATGGATTATTGGCCAAGCGATTGGCGATATGAAATTAAAATTTTATAAAATTTTTGTCGCGATATATGGAACGATTTTCGTCGCGGTTTTGCTTGCGAGTATTTTTAGTTTGGATTCTGTAAGGGCGAGAAATTATCCAAAGCTGGCCAATATTTATCTTAAAAGCCCGATTACGAGGTCGGACGCGGAAGAATTGGCAAAATGGGATGTCGTAATTCTGCACATGCTCGCGCAAAAAAATAGCGCCGATCAAATCAGATACATGCGCAAATTAAATCCGAAGATAATAATTTTGTCCTACATACAATCGCAGGAATTCCCAATGTCAAAAATTAATGAATGGGATTTGAATAAAACAGACGGGATGTTGCATAAATTATCCAGACTGATCAGCGACCGGATGTGGCTAAGAGACGGCGCGGGAAATCACGTGACATTTTGGAAAGATTTTTGGATGCTCAATGTCAGCAATTATCCGGCGGATGGCGCGCGATGGACCGACGTCTTATCCGATTATGTCGCGAATGATATTATGTCTTCGGGTCTTTGGGACGGAGTTTTTTATGATAATGTTTGGGAAAGAGTTTCGTGGGTAAATAAGGGTCAGATTGATATTAACAATGACGGGTTGGTTGATTCAAAGGAGGTGATTGACAGGGCATGGAGTGATGGCATGAGCGCTTTATTTAAATCGACACGGAGCAAAGTGAAAAAAGACATAATAATCGTCGGTAACGGAGATAAGGGTTTTTATGGCGATCTGAATGGATTATATGTGGAAAATTTTACACATTTTTCGGTCGCGTCCTGGAAGGAAAGAATGAGATCGTTTGAAGTGTCTAAATCTTACGTTAAACCAATTATCGCGATTATCGCCAGCGCGCCAGTGGACGGCAAGTCCAAGAATAATTACAAAGCGATGCGTTTTGGCCTGACATCGGCTCTTCTTCAAGACGGTTATTTCGCGTTTGACGCCGGATCGGAGAGCCACGCGGAAAAATGGTGGTATGATGAGTATGATATAAACTTGGGAAGGCCCAGCGGCGATCCGGCTTCCTTGAATAATAATTCCAAGTTTGACGATGATGTTTGGAAGCGAGAATATGAACAAGGAATTGCGATTGTAAATGTAACAAAAGAATCTCAAGAGATTGATTTGGGCGGTGAATATGAAAAAATTTCCGGCAAGCAAGATCCGCGAGTGAACGATGGAGCGATTGTCAGCCAAGTCACTCTTGGAGCCCGTGATGGGTTAATTATGTTCAAAACATTTCAAAATCTCAAAAATTCGGTTTTTTCAAATGGAGATTTTATCCGTTTTTTTGATATGAGAGGCGGGAGGGCGAGGAACGGATTTTTTGACTATGAATCAAATTATTTGGCCGATACGAAAATTTACGCCGGTGATTTAGACTCAATGGAAGGCGACGAAAAAATTGTTTTAAGCGGCAACAGAATGAACATCCTCAACAGCCGAGGAGACATTTGGTACCGCGATTTTCCTTTTGGAGGAAATTTTAAAGGCGAAATTGATTTGGCGGTTGGTAAATTATTTGACCAAAAACAAGCCAATGTCGTCGTCTATTCCAGATTGGGCGGGAGATTATCTTTGTATAATTATTTTGGCGCTCCGGTGAAAGAAGATATCTATCCTTTTGGAAAAAAATATAAAGGTGAAATTTGGGTCGCGGTTGGAAACAGCGATCTGGACAAAGACGGGGAAGTGGTTATCAGCTACGGCAAAGGAGCGCAATCTGAAATTGCGGTTTTTGACAATAAAATCAATAAGATAGAAAGAAAAATAAGAATAGGCGAGGGTGTTGGTGTCGCCAGGGTCGCGCTGGGCGATGTAAATGGCGATGGAGTCGTGGAGATTGTTGCCGGCGTGCCTTTCAAAAATTACAATATGATTTATATTTTTGACAAAGATAACAAAAAAATCAGCCAATTTAAAATATCAACGACTTTTAGCGGCGCAAAGATTCGAATAGAAACTGAAGATGTTAATTTAGATGGGAAAGATGATGTGGTGGTAATGACGGGGCAATAATTATCTGCCGGTTAATATACAGGCAATCGGTCCGTCAAATTTTAATCCTCTGTTCAACGCTTTAGTAATCCCGACTAAAGACAAGGCGCTGTTAGGGGACGGAACAATTTTTTCTGTTTTTTTAATAAGCTCAATCGCTTCTTCAATATCTTTGTTATTCGCAACCCACCCGAATCCGCGCGATGATTTTATGGCCTCGGCGATTGCTTCTCGTCTGAATCCGACCAAATCAACGATGGCCTTTGCCAAACTTTTTTCGACTACTTCGTCTTTTCTTTCTTCTTTATATTTTGTCGGCAAAGCCTTCACGATAGGGTGGCACGACATTGTTTGAATTATGTGTATTTGAGGATTTTTATCGGCTTTTTTAAAAGCTTCATGCAAACCTTGAGCTGTGGTTCCACTTGATGTCGGTATGAACACGGCGGCCAGGTTTTTGATTTGCAAAAGTTCGTCAGCCAGCTCTTCGTAGCCGATAAGCGCGACATCATCGGTTGATTGCCTAAGGTTGATCGCGGCATCTCCATTCTCCATCTTTAGCGCCTCTCTTTTAGGATTTGCCACTTGATGTATTGTAATGTGGTTACTGCCGGCTTCTTTTTTTAACGCGTCCATTTTTTTAGGTTCAATATTTTTTCCAACAAAGATAACCAGTTCAGTTCTAAATTTCAAACCAGACCCGCTTAACCGGTTGATATAGCGAGCCGCGGCCAGAGCCGCGTTGCCTGACGAAGAAACACAAAATTTGCCATGTCCTTTATTGCCATAAATTTCAATCATTTTTGGAATTGATCGTCCTTTATGCGAACCAAAGGGGTGCAGATCTTCCCGTTTCAAATATAAATCCGTGTTTAGGCCAAGCGCTTTGGCAAGTTTTGTGGCTTTAGTTTGGGGTGTAAGCATATGTGTTGCTATTGCAATAAACGCGGTTTTAATGTATAATCTTATTTAGTTAAAACTAAATTAAAATTTTTATGAAATTAATTTGTCCTGAATGTAAAAACGAAGTTGACCTTTCCAATTATCCCAATATTGAGGCGGGTCATGTTGTTGAATGTAATATCTGCGGCATAACTTTAATGATTAAAACTATTGACTCTGATAATATTACCGCCGAGATAATTGATGAGGGGAAATAAAGGTTCTCTTCGCAAATAAAACTACGCGTGGTCGGCTATTCTGACGTAACTATGAGCCACAAGGTCTTCAATCATTCCTCTAAAACCGTGCGAGCCAAGAAACACGGCCACATCTCCGATTTTTGAATTTTCCTTGACATAATTTACCAATTCCGCGTCATTTGGAATGTACTTTGTCTGTCGGCTGTTTTCACGTATTACTTCCGCCAATTTTTCTCCGTCAAAATGTTCTTCTTCCGGGTTGTTTTTTAATTTTGTCAGCGTCGGGATCAATATTTCGTCGGCGTCCATAAAAGCCTTCGCGTATCCCGGGATTGATTGCAACGTTCTGTTTCCCGTGTTTGGTTCAAAGATCGCGAAAATTTTATTTTTTGGGTATATTGAACGCAGTGTTTTGAGGGTTGCTTTCGCTTTTGCCGGAGAATGAGCCAGGTCATCATAAACCGTAATTTTTCCTTCGTATCTTTTTTCAAGACGCCTTTTAATTCCGCGGAAATTGGAAATGGCTTCGGTAATTATTTTAGTTTCAATTCCAATCTCTTTCGCCATGGCAAACGCCCCGCAAATATTTTCAGCCATGTGTTCTCCAAGCACGGACGAGCTTATTTTATATTTTACGCCGCCATTATTTATCACAAATGAAATGCCGGTTTTGCTTTGGTTAACTTCGTTAAATATGTAATCGCCGTCTTTTTTCCCGTATTTTATTATTTTAGCTTTCGCGCCGGCTCTATCCAAAATTTTTTCCACATTCTTTCCGTCAACGCAAGCCACAACGATCCCATTTTCAGGAATTTTATTTGCCAGGCCAGCGAACGCCTGAAAGTAGCTTTCTTCCGTCGGATATACATCCGCGTGATCCCATGACACGGAAGTTAATAAAAGATGGGTGGGGGAGTAGTGATCAAATTTTGGGCTGTTATCCCAGCGCGCTGTTTTATATTCGTCGCCTTCAAGCACGCTCCATTCTGGATTTTTATTTTCATCTTTTATTTTCGCGCTAAACCTCATGTTTAAGCTGATGCCGCCAAACATGTAAGTTGGGTCCATGTCCGATTTTGTTAAAATCCAAGTTAACAACGATGAACTGGAAGTTTTGCCGTATGTTCCGGCGCAAACGATTGAATTTTTTTGGACGATATGTTCGGCGATAACTTCGGGGTATGACTTATATTTCAGCCGGTTTTCTCTGGCGCATAAAAATTCAGGGTTTGTTGAACCCGCGACATTTCCAACGACAACAATATCCGGCGCGCCGTATTTCATCATTTTTTCCGGATGCCAGCCGGGGTAAAAATAAATTCCGTGATTTTTCAGATGCGTTGAAATTGGCGGATAAAAACCGACATCACTGCCGGAAACCGCCCAGCCATTTTCTTTGAAAGCAATCGCGAGCGCGCCCATGGCCACTCCGCAAATGCCGATAAAGTGAATACGCTTCATAATCGAAATAAGTGAGTGAAAAGATTAAATACTTTTAATCTTTTTCGAACGAATGAGATTATGTGGGCTTTAGCCCATATTTTTTGCTAATATTTTTTTTAACTCATTTAGATTTTTTTTCCACTCTTTTCCGTCAAACCATTCCAATCCCGCAAATTGCAATTTATATGTATCTGTCTGGCGTTGGGCCGAACCGAGATAAATATATTTTTTATTATTTTTTTCCGCCCAGACGACCGCTTTTAGCATCATGCCCATTCCGAGATTTGGTATCTTAACATTAAGATTATAAAAAGGATAGCAATAATGCAAGATATTTTTTGTTTCCAGACAGATGCAGTAGTCAACGTATTTTGTCATCCCGAGCGAGGCCTTAGCCGACGAGGGATCTCTGTCGGTTTGTTTTTTGGACAGAGATTCCTCTCCGCCAGCTGGCGGATTCGGAATGACAGTGGGGATCGTATACACAAACAGCCGGTTAAAATTGCTTTTTTTCTCATCGGTAATTAATTCTTTTATTTTTCGCGCGCTGAAAGTTTTGTCGCCGAATTTTTTTGCATAAAAATCTTTTCCCATTTTATGAATATTCCAGTCATAGTTTTGATAGGGGATGGGGTGAACGGCTAATTCTAAATCTTCGGCTTTTTTTAATACCCGTTTATTTTCCGACGATAATTCAAATTTACCTAAATCTATTCTCAAACTTCTGGTCTGGTTCATTACGCCTTTGCCGACGCGCGTAAAAACATAGCCATTATTGTATGTGGATTCAATATTTTTTTCGCTGAAGTCATCAATTGTTTTCTCTTCCCATTTTAAATACATACTATTTATAATTACTAGGGGAGAATAAAGAAGAAAATTTATTTTCTTCTTTTGAAGCCAGACGTAATTTCAAGTTCACTTATATATACTCATCCAAACCGCCGCAATCACAAAAAATGAATGTACCAGCCAAAAGCGCATCACGATTTTTTCTTCGCTCCAGCCGCGAAATTCAAAATGATGATGAAGCGGCGCCATTTTTAATAATCTTCGGCCAAACACCCTCCGGAAAAAGACCTGAAAAATTACGGAAATTATTTCAACAAAAAAGATAAAACCAAGAAAAGGGATGAGCAGTGTTCGGTTAATGGCGATCGCGTTAATCGCCAACAAAGCCCCAAGCCCGAGCGAACCGACATCGCCCATCTGGAAGCGCGCGGGTTTGACATTAAAGTATGTGTAGGCAATCAGAGCTCCGACTACTGTCGCATTTAGCAAAGTGAATGAAGTTCTTCCCATTGTCCAACTAATCGCCATCAGGCCGGTGAATGTGGAAATTAACGCGCCACCGGCCAGCCCATCCAAGCCGTCTGCGATATTAACAGCATTTGCGGTAAACATTACGAAAAATATTACGATAGGTATTATCCACCAACCAGCAAAGGCCTGCCCGTCAAACGGAATCCATAGCGAGTGCCAGTGCTGGCCAAGTTTATAATAAATCCACCAGGCGGTTACCATGCCGGCCGCCAATTGAAATAAAAGTTTTTCATGAACTTGTATACCCTTGCCCGGATGCGAGCCGAAAATTGAAACAGCTCTGCGATAAAATTCCCAAGGCAAGGTTATTATGTGCCACAGTTTGGTATACCAACGTTTGTGCACTTTTATAAGTTTGAATATTTGTGAAATTTTTCGTTCGCGTCTTTTTTTGCCAAAAATATTAAGCAAATCATCCGTTGCTCCCAAAATGGCCGAGATGCCCATCACGCCGATCGGAACATAAGTGTTTTCACGATTCCAGTTGAAAAATATAGTCACCGCGGTTACGGTTAAAATCACGAGAAGCCCGCCCATTATCGGAGTTCCAATTTTACATTTTCTTTCGCCGTGCAGAGTGAAATCGTATTCGGCTCTGCGCGTTATGTTATATTTATATAAAAATTTTGTTAAGAGTGGCGCCCAAATGAATGCCCCGATCGCCGACGCCATGATGTATGTTAATGCTTCCCGCAGTAATTCAAGTGACATATTTAGATTTTAATTCTTCTTACCCTAAGAATCCTCGCTTTTTTTGCTTCTAAAAAAGTCTCATTTTGTTCTCCGTTTTTTTCGTTTTCAACCCATTCTTGTTCCAGCGCGCCAGCTGATGGATTTATTATTTTTATAATGCCTTCCGTGACCCCGTGTCCGTATTTTCCCTCGCTTGACCACGCGCGTGAATGAACATATTTTATCAAGCCGTTATCATTTTCCGTTATCAGCAACACATGATTATGCTGATTTCCAGAGCCTGTATCCAACATAGTTATAAGGTCGCCCGCAACCGTGTCCGTGATTTTTATTTCATCAGAACACCGATTGTCGGCGTAAACTCTTACGTTGGTATTTTCTATTGGCCTCAAGCTTGTTATTAATTTTTTTATAAAACCGAGCTTTTGTTTTTTTAACAGCATTTTAGGCAAGTTGATATCGCGCGTTTCTTTAAAGTGGCTCGTTAAAACTTGAGTTACAAACCCGGAACAATCTATTCCTAAATTATTGTCAATTAAAAATTGGCGCAGACAGTCTGTTTCCGAGCGCTCGTTTTGTTTTGGGTGAACACAGCACATTCCATTTATATCAAATAGGTCCTTGCAATATTGAGTGGAAATTATTTTCGCTTCTTCCACGATTTCTTTTGGGGTTCCTTTGCCGATCAAAACTCTCAACTGGCCTCTTTGGCCGGCGCGGGCATTATTAAAATACGGGCACCTCACTCCGTTTACGTTTGAAAAAGGCAGGTTGAAATAATCGTGAATAATTTTTTGCGCTGATTCTGAAAGCATATTAAACAAGGGCTTTAATCAAGTTTTGTTTTAGTATTTCAGGAATTAAATTTATTTTCTCCAGCTTGTCTGTCGGTATCCACTGCAGTTCGTAGGAATTATTTTCATCATTTCTTAATTTTTCAGGGCCGCCAAGTTCGGCTTTGCCGCGCACATGCGTTCCAAAAAAATAGTATTCTTCTCTGGGAGAGTAGATATGGATCGGTTTTCTGGTCGGATCAATTTTAAATTTTAAATTTGTTTCTTCCGTAATTTCACGTTTGGCGCTTTGCTCCACGCTTTCGTTCGGCTCAACGGTTCCTCCGGGCATAGCGTAGTATTGGTTTCCATATTTGTTCCGTTTGATAAGCAGTATTTTTTTGTGTTTAATCAAAATTATCCCGGCGCGTTTTACTTTCCACAGAGCCGCTTTTTGCGCTGAAATTATGGCGACCAGTATCGCCTTGCCGTTAATATTAAAAGTTCTGTGTTTTTCCATTATTCCTTTTTCCGATTGGATCCGCGCCAGATCGCTTCCGATTTTTGAATTTTGGTATTTAATAATGTTGAATTGCGTCGTAGTTTTAATTTTTAAATCTTTTATTTCGGCGATTTTGGTTGTGACTCTTTGCAATATTTGCGCGCCGTCAAAAATTATCGTCAGTTTGTATCCGTTTGGATTAATTCCAAGCAAACTCGCCAAATGAGCCTCAAAAGTCGTAGCTTCGTTGGCTGTTTTTTTGAAACGCGATTGCAGGGTTGATTCATAGGTTGTGGAAGCCGGTTGTCTGGCGTTGATTTCTATCAAATAGAATTTTCCGGTTTTTTGATCAAGAACGGCATCAATTCCGAAAAGGCCTTTCCAGCCTTGCGTTAAAAGTTTGCGCCCGACGGCTTCGGCCATATTTTTATAATCTTTGGCCTGTTTTTTTGTTAATAGTTTATGAGGCAGAGCCCAGTCATTTCCGATTGTGGCGAATTTATTGTCGGTAAAAGGGGATAGACCTGTGATTTGGTAATTAATATTTCCAAAAAGAATTTTATTGCCCCAAACCAAATTGTTGTTCGTAAAAATAGGACCTTCAATAAATTCAGAAACACGCGCGTCGCGCAGGGGGAATTTTTTTTTAATTTCCTCAAGCGTCTTTTTGGAATCAATAAAAACAGTCCCGGTTCCGGTGTGTGAATGATTAAATTGCAAAATGAATTTTTTCCATCGCCAATGCAAATTTTGGCATATATCTATTTTGTGTTCAGGCAAAAGCTTTTCAAGCTCGCCCAGCCAGGTTACTTGGGAGATTTTTTCTTCAACCGTATTGGCCAAAGCGGCGCTTGGATTTAAAGGAGCCCAGCCATTGGTTTGGCAGGCCTCTTCAATGCGGGTTGTGTTTTTAAAAACTAAAACGCAGTCATTTTTTTGAATGATGGATTTTGTTTTTTTATGTTCAAGCAAGGCCGCCGTATCCAGTTGTTCATCGCTGTTTTTGTTCGGTATCAAATAAATATTTGTGTGTTCCTTCGCGAGCTTTTGAGCAAATGGAGTGCGATTGGTTATGATGTGATAATTCTTAATATCTAAGGATTCGGCCGCCCGTTCAAGATCGCGCGTTACATAAAATAGCCGTCTTTTGGAGAGTTCTTTTTCAATGGCTTTGGAAATATTTGATTTGGCCATAAGTTTACTATATAATAGTAGCTGAAATTTAACATAAAATCAAGGAGATTTGAAAAGGCGTTATGGATGCGTTTTATAATGAATTGAAGAACTACGGTATTGTGAAGACTAACGAATTGTTGTCCAAACATACCACATTTAAAATCGGCGGCCCGGCCAGGTTTTTTATTATTGTTAATGATCTTGAAAAGTTAACTGGATTGTTAAATTATGTTCGCGGGCAGGATGTTAATTATATAATTTTGGGGGGTGGTTCAAATATGCTAATGAGCGATAATGGATTTGATGGCCTGATTATTAAATTAAAATCAGAAAATCAGCCTCAAATTAAAGAAGAAGATGGCAAATTTCTGGCTGTCTGTGAGGCCGGAGTGGCGCTATCTGCGTTAGTTGATTTAGCGTCAAGAAATTCTTTGTCAGGGATGGAGTGGGGCGTTGGAATTCCGGGAACTGTCGGCGGGGCCATAAGAGGAAACGCGGGAGCAATGGGAAAAAGCGTCTCAATGCCGTTAAAGTGGGTGGAAGTTTGGCGAGACGGAGAAATTCTTAAACTTTATCCGGAAGATTGTTGTTTTGAGTATCGCGACAGCATTTTTAAAAAGAACAAAGATGTTATAATTAAAGCGTGCGTGGTTTTGGAGAAAGGGGAAAAGCAGGCGATCGTGTCTCAAATACAGAATAATCTTCAGCAGAGAAAACACTCGTCGTTTCCTTCCGCCGGCAGTTTCTTTAAAAACCTCCAACTTGATAAATGGCCGGGCAACCACGAGGACCTTCCCGAAAAATTTAGACAAAGAGGAATGGTGCCGGTTGGTTGGATGTCTGAACAGCTTAATTTAAAAGGTTATTCTGTCGGCGGAGCCAAATTATCCGAAGATCATGGAAATTACATTGTTAACGCGAATAATGCCACTCAAGCCGATGTATTGACTTTGGTTGAAGAAATTAAAGGAAAAATATATAATAGATTTGGGGTGGAATTGGAGCCGGAAGTGGAAATTATAAAATAAATATAAATATAAATTATATGCAAATCAAAATAAACGGAAAGGGGATTGAGTTAACTGACGCGATTAATGATTATGTTGAGAAAAAAATCGGCGGATTAAATAAATTTTATGATAAAATAATCAGAGCCAGTGTGACTGTGGGAGTTGAAAATCGCCATCATCAAAAAGGTCAAATTTTTATCGCCGAATGCAAGTTGGAAGTGCCTGGCAAGGATTTATTTGCTTCAAAAAACGAAAAAACTTTATACAAGGCCATTGATAAAATTCGAGATTATCTTGAATCCGAGTTGAAAAAACATAAAACAAAATCAAGGGAGAAAGACAAGAGAAAGGTAAGAAGTAACAAAGAATACACTGTTGAGCTTGTTTAGCGCCAGACTTTCCATATATTTCAGCTTAGAAAATTCGTTTTCAGTTCATGCGGTTCAAAATTTTAATTATAAAAATTAAAAACTTGTTGCAACCAATTATGCGCGGCGTGGCCGGTTCTTTTATCGTAACCGCCGGCTGGAACTGGTACCACGTTAAATACAGGCCTCATTGGAGGTTTGTTTTAATTTCACTCGTGACATGGCTTTTGGTCTACTTTCTTTTTTTAGGCGGAAAAAAATTATTTCTTTTTATTATTAAAAAAACAGAACACGGCGCTTTTTGGCGCAACGAGTTCGCGCTTTCCGTGGATAAACTTTTTTTCGCTTCCTCGCTATTTTTTTTGATGTTCTTTTTTAGAAACGAGCTGGCGAGTTTGATTTATTCATCAGCAATTTTATTTTTACTGTTTTTTGTCGTGGATCGCCAGTTTTCCAAGCATCCAAACGCCGTAAAGTGGCGCGTTGTGAATAAAGGGTTTTTTTCCGTTGTCTTTTTTCTGTTTTTGGTCAGCGGTATTTTGCAATACATCGGGTATTCTTATTATATTTTGGACTCCCAGAGTAAAATTTACAACATCGTGGTTTTCCGTTCCGTGTCCATCACAATGTTTTGGATGATCGGTTTTGCTTTGGGCGGTTTGATATATTTGAATGGGGGAAAATGGCGGCGCTATTTGGGGGTGGCGGTTTGGCTGCTGACATATTTGCTTACGCTGTTTGTATGGCTCGTCAACATAGGGGTGTTATATTTCGCCGGACTTTATTTTAGCCCGGTGGTTTTACAGCACGCTGGGGAGTCGGGCGGCAGCGGGTTGATTTGGAACTGGCTCACCTATATTCTGGCATTTTTTTATCTTGTAAGTTTTTTGTTTCTTTTTTTTATCACCAAACGATTTTTGGCGGCCCACAATAAAGCGCCGGCGCATTATTGGAGGTATTACTATTACATAGTAATTTTAATCGGAATTTTTGCAATGGGCGCTTTTAGTTCTTTGCAAAGCACGCCGGAATTTGTAATGGCCAAGTCCTTTTACAGATATTTTTTTGGTAAAGAAGAAAAAATAAATTTACCGCCTTATGTTTTTGGTAAACTGGAAAGGTTTGGCCTTAAATATAATCTTGACGAGTTTAATGTGGCGAGTAAAGATAAAGTTTTTGACAAAAAACAACAACTCCTCCCGCAAAAGTTTAAAAACACTCGGCCTAACATTATTATAGTGTATTTAGAATCGTTTTCCTCGCGATTGGTGGATGTTTATAATGGTAATAGATTTAAAAATTTAACTCCCGGGTTGGACGCGATGGCCAATGATCCACGCACCACAATATTCAGTAAATTTTATAACGCTTCCACTCCGACAATCACTGGTATTATTTCCCAGCTCTGTTCTTTTTTGCCTCCGACCGGCCACGATGAGTTGGAAAGAGAAAAAAGGATTAAAAAAATTTATTTGGGATGCCTCCCTGATATTTTGAAAAAAAACGGATACAAATATACCGGCTATGTAACGGCTGTTCAGAAAAATTTTGCAAACAAAGGCACGCTGTTTGAGAGTATGGGAACGGACGAGGTGTATGGCACAAAGGAACTCTCAAAAATTATACAAGGGGAGCCGCTGGCGTGGGGGTATTCGGATCATCAGATGTTTCCGGCGATGATGAGTATTTTACAAGAAAAGAAAAAAGAGCCGTTTTTAATGATGATTTCAACCGTTGACACGCATCCGCCTTTTAATATAGCGAAAGATACGGTGCAATTTAGAAATAGTCGAAGTAATGTGCTTAATTCTTTTCATACCACTGACGACGCCTTTAGAATTTTTTGGGAAAATTTTAAAAACAGCGAGTATTACAACGATACTATAGTAATCGCCATTGCCGATCACGCGATATTCCCAACCGCAGTAACAAAAGATATTTTTCCGGAAGCCGCGGGTAAAGTTACTTTCTACGACGAAAACGCGTTTTTAATGTATGTGCCGGATTCAATTTTGCCTAAAAAAATTGACACTTACAGTTCGGGAATAGACATCGCGCCAAGCATTTTACATTTGCTCGGGATCAATGTGTCAAATTCTTTCGAAGGGCATTCTGTTTTTGACGACAGAGATAAGTTTCCGAACCTGCTTGGCATGCATGAGTTTGGATTGTATATAAATCAAGTGGACAACCAAGGGCAAAGAATGGTAAATTACAATATACCCGGCGAAATAATTTGCAGAGAAAACGATTACAATTCCGCCACCAGCAGTCCGCTTACGCTGTGCGAATTTTTGGATTTTTATAAATGGAAACGGCAGATGTTTGAAGAGGGACGGTTGTGGGAGAAAAAGTAGAGTTTGCTAGCGGATTAATTATTTGATGTTTGTTATTTTTTAGTTTTATGCCACGCAATTTATCTAACAACCCTGAACATATAAATCTTCAAGGTAAAAAAATAGCCAACACAAAAGGAGCAGACGTGAAAAAAATGGAAAAACTCGCCAAAATTTTGCGCGGGTTGATTTTTGCCACCGTTGAGGCGGGACAATCCGGGCATCCGGGCGGGAGCAGTTCCAAAGTTGAGCAATTACTTGCTTTAATATGCGGGGCTTATATTGCTTTTGATCCGGCTGATCCAAAAAATCCAGGACGCGATAGATTTGTGTGGAGCGCCGGACATTGCACCCCTCTTTTGTTTAGCGCCCTCGCGCTAATTTATGAAGTTATGCGCAGAAGCGGAAGGCAATTTTCGCAAGCAGTTACGAAAGCCGTTTTTCCGGAAAATTTAGTGAGATTCAGGCATGTTGACGGTCCGCAAGGACATGCTGAAAATTACTATCCTTTGTCTGACGCGACTACCGGGCCTTCCGGGCATGGTTTATCCATTGCTGGCGGAATGGCTATTACACACCAGTCTTGCGGATTAGACACGAAAGTTTGGGTGATGATGGGCGATGCGGAAAGCGAGGAGGGCATATCGTACGAGGCGAGAAATATTCTGGCCGCAGTTGGCGCGAAAAATTTAATTGTCAGCCTGGATTATAATCATTTTGGAATTGATGGCAATATTAACGAAGTTATTTCATCTCCATATGTCAATCATTGGCTTGGAATGGGCTGGAATGTAATTGAGGTTGATGGCCATAATTTTGTCCAGCTTTTAGAGGCGTATAAACTGGCAGCCAAAGGATTTAAAAATAATGCTCCGGTTTTGGTTTTGGCTCATACGATTAAGGGCAAGCACTACGGTTCCAAAGAAAATTCTAATAGTTCCCATGGATCTCCGGTTAAATACGACGAGTATGTGGAAATAATGAAGAAATTAGGTTTTGATGTTCCTGGCAGTGAAGGAAATGTCATGCGGGATATTGAAGTTGTTTTAAATTCAATAAATTCCGATGACGAAAAGTTTGTTGAATCAAAAATAAAAATGTGCGCGAAAAATATTAAATTTGAAACAGTTCTTGTGGCGAGTATTAAGAAATCATTGAATGGAAGACCGATTTTAAATCCAAGAAATTTGCGCAGGCCGAAAGTGCTACCGGCAGAATTGCAATTTAAAGAAGGCGAAAAAATTTCAACGCGCAAAGCGGCGCAGGCGTGGATTAAATGGATGATGGAAAATTCAACGTTTGTTTATGCTGGGGCGGGCGATTTGAGCGGCTCGGTTTTAACAAACGCGGCTGAAAATGTTTATGGAATTATTACACCGAAAAATAAATTTGGACGCGGTATAAGATTTGGAATAGCTGAACAAAACATGGCAATGATGTCCGCTGGTTTGACGCAGGATATTTTACCTGGCGGGTTTCAACCCGTTTCAATTTTTGGAACTTATGCGACATTCATGACCATGGTTGGAAATTGCGTTCGTTTGGCGCTTATTGGAAATCACACCAAACCGGAAACATCAGGATTTTTTGTGATGCTCGCTTCGCACGATGGTCCGGAAACAGGCGAGGATGGCCCCACGCATCATGGAACTGATTGGATGTCGTTATATTTAGCAATGCCCGGAATAAAAGTTTATAAACCAATGGACGCCAACGAAACAATTGAAATGCTTTTTTACGCGCTTGAAAAAGGCGAACCGATCGTAATATCTTTAAGCAGGCCCGATGCGCCCGTGCTTTTGCGAAATAAAATCAACTCTGCGGTAGAAGCTATAAATGGAGCCTATGTTTATAAAAATTACGCTAATAACAATAAACAGAAGTTGGCGCTCGCGATATCCGGGTCAAAAGTTTTAGAAAATACTTTACAAATTTTACCCGCGCTTCAGTCCGCGTGTGATATAAAAATTTTAGTCGTTACTTCCCCTCAATTATTTAGAGAGTTGAAAATTAAAAATCCAAAAAAAGCTGATTCTATTTTTGCCGATGATGAAAAAAAACGCGCGATTGCCTTGCATAATGGTTGGTCTGGATTTTTGAATTCGTTTGTTTCAAGTGAAGACAGGCTGTTTGGCGTTGATCAATATTTAAAATCAGGCAAAGCCGATGAGGTGTATGAGTTGGCCGGCCTTGATCCGGAAGGATTAAAAAGAAAAATTTTAGAAAAAATAAAAAACATTTTTTATGCCTTCCGTACGCATCGCGCGCCTCTTTGAGGAACGTTGTTAATATGTTATATCATTCATAGCAGGTGATTTGCCAACATAATATGGAAAATATTTTTGGGACTCATAAAGTTGAATATATTGGACTTTCAAGTCAGGAAGCGGAAGCAAAACTTAAAGAGTTCGGTTTTAACGCGCGAAAAGCAACCCCAAAAAAAGGTCCGCTGAAGAAGGTTTTAAAAATTTTTTCCGAACCAATGATGTTGCTTATTTTAGTGACCGCGTTTGTTTATTTTTTGATAGGCGAAAAAGTAGAAGCGACAATTTTTATTTTTTCGCTGATCCCAATAGCGCTTATTGAATTTTTTCAGGAGCAGAAGACGGATAACGCCTTGTCCGCGCTTGATAAAATGATGCTAACGAGCGCGCAAGTTTATAGAGATGGAAAATTGGCGACACTTGAAACAAAATATATTGTTCCGGGAGATATGATTTATTTAACAGCCGGAGATAAGGTTCCGGCAGATGGCTATGTTCACGAATCCGCTGGCTTTATGGTGGACGAATCCATGCTCACCGGCGAGTCGTCCGCTGTCATTAAATCAAAAACATTAAATCCAAAAAATTTAATGAATGAAAATAAATTATTTCAAGGGTGTTTTGTAACTCAAGGCGACGGGACAATGATCGCGCAATTGACCGGTTCAGATACTGCTTATGGAAAACTTGGCGAACTGCTTGGCAAAATCAAAAAAACAAAAACTCCGCTTCAATTAAAAATTAATCAATTTTTAAAAATTGTGGCGATTGGAGCTGTTTCGTCGGCGTTCGTCATTACGATTGTTTTAATTTTCATCAAAGGATTAGTCGCTGGAATCTTAGCTGGGCTGACAATCGCTATGGCTTTGATACCGGAAGAAATTCCAATTGTATTCAGCGTATTTTTAGTTTTAGGCGTTTTTAAAATGGCTAAACATAATGCGTTGATTCGTGAAATGGCATTAGTGGAAACATTGGGTTCGGTTACGGTGATTTGCAGCGATAAAACCGGCACTCTGACCGAAGGTAGAATGTCGCTGAAAAAAATATTTTGGAAAGATAAAATTTTTTCAGTTGAAGACAGCGCCGAAGATTTTTTAGAATTTATTAAAATGACAGTGCTTGCTCTCGAGAGGATAGCCATTGATCCGATTGAAGTAGAAGTTCATCGTTTTGCCAACAGCATCGGACTTGAACCAACAAAATTATTTGAAGAATACAGTTTGTTGCAAGACAGGCCGTTTGAGGCAAAAACCAAAATGGTGCATCATTTATGGCAGAATAAAGCGGGACTATGTCTGCAATTTAGCGCTGGCGCTCCGGAGTTTATTATCGCAAATTCATTATTAAATCTTGAAGAGCGAAGCAGGGCAATGAGTATTCTTGAAGAGATGGCGAGCCAAGGATACAGAATTATCGGCATAGCGCGCCGGCTGTGTTCGGTTGAGCACGGTATTAATGATAGAGGTTTAGAGTTCCTAGGCTTGCTGATTATGAGCGACCCGCCTCGGGAAGAGGTTAAAGAAGCGATAGATATATGTCAGAAAGCCGGGATACGAGTTATGATGATAACCGGAGACAATAAGTTAACGGCGCATAGCGTCGCGGAAGGAATCGGTTTGAAGCATAATGAAGAAATTTTGGATGGCGAAGAGATTGAGAAGGCGTCGCCGGATGCGTTGAAGCAAAAATTAAAGTGGTGCAGTATTTTTGCGCGTGTAAAACCGGAGCAAAAATTTTTGATCGTGCGGGCGTTGCAGGAACTTGGCGAAGTAGTGGCCATGACAGGCGACGGTGTAAATGACGCCCCGGCTTTGAAAAAAGCCAATATCGGAATCGCCATGGGAAAAAAGGGAACAGAAGTCGCCCGCGAAGCTTCGGGAATGGTTTTGATGGATGATAATTTTTCTACGATTGTTCACGCCGTTCGTGAAGGGCGAAAAATTTATGACAATATTCGCCACGCGTTTGTTTTTTTGCTTTCATTTCATATTCCAATTCTTGGCTTGGCAATCGCGCCGTTATTTTTAAATCAGTCATTTATATTTTTGCCGATTCATATAATTTTTTTAGAATTGATTTGCGATCCGGCGGCTGTTTTGGGATTTGAACGGGAGTCGGCCAGAAGAGGACTGATGAAAGAAAAACCGCGCTCTCCCAACGAGCCGATTATCAGTAAGTCTTTGTTGGTAAAAATTCTTATTCAAGGATTCGGGATTTTCATATTAAGTTTTTCGCTGTATTATTTTTGCGTGATTATTTTGAAAAATCCCGAGCTAGGCCGGACTTCGGCCTTTGTTTCTTTGGTTTTAGGCCAAATTTCATTATTGCTTTTTACACGCGAATGGTTTCAGATTGTCAATAATAAAATAATACTTACTGTTTCAGCTTTGACTGTTGTATTTATTACTCTAGTACTTTTTGTGCCGTTTTTAAGGCACTTGTTTCATTTTTCTGAAATTTCAATTAAAGTTTACGCGCTGATATTTGTTATCACTTTATTATTTATCGCGTTGGTTAGTTTAATTGTTTTGAAACTGGAAAAAAATGATTCGTATGCAGGTAGATGAAATTTTAAAAGATGAAAAATCTTATCGCGCGGATCAGGTATATAAGGCGTGGTTTGATTTGAGAATGAATAGTTATTCAGAAATTACAACTTTGCCGGCATTGCTTAGAGAAAAGTTGAGCAAGTTGTCGTGGTTAGCCGTGAAAGAAAAGGTTTTAAAAAAAAGCAATTTGGATAATACGCAAAAAGCCGCGCTTGAGTTGTCTGATGGAAAAATCATTGAAACGGTTTTGATGGGCAGAAAATCATTGAAGAAAACCGGCGAAAAGGCGCGTTACACCATTTGTGTCTCATCGCAAGTTGGTTGCGCGATGAGGTGCGTCTTTTGCGCCACTGGCATTGCCGGCTTTTGCAGAAATTTGTTGGTGCAAGAAATCGTTGATCAGTATAGGTATTGGCAGGGACATTTGGGAGATGAAGCGGAAATTGACAATATCGTTGTGATGGGCCAAGGCGAGCCGTTGTTAAACTACGACAATGTAAAGTCGGCGTTAAATACTTTAATTAAATACGCGAATGTGGGACCGACAAAAATTACAATTTCAACCTGCGGAATTCCGGCGGCGATGGACAGGCTGGTTGAGGATAAAGATTTCCCGCAGGCGCGGTTGGCCATTTCTTTGCACAGCGCGATTGAAGAAACACGCAAAAAAATCATGCCGTCGCATCAGCGCGGGTTTTTTAATTTTTTGCTTGACTGGGCGCCTCGCTATCACAAATCACTGCCGAGCCGATCGCATTTTATCGGTATTGAATATTTAATGTTGAAGGATTTCAATGATGACGAAAAACATCTAAAAGCGCTTCTAAAATTATGTTCAAAAATTGGGCGCGTAAGGATTAATCTAATTCCATACAATATAATATCCTCACTTGACGGGGGCAGGTGGGTATTAGTCGGTTCAGATAAAAGTGTTATTGAGCGCTGGCACGACACGCTGATGAAGGCGGGGTTTGTTTCAACAATAAGATACTCGCAAGGCCAAGATATAGAAGCGGCATGCGGACAGTTGAGTGGTAAATTATCTGTCATTCCCGCGAAGGCCGGAATCCAAAAAGGTGGACGCTAGATTCCCGATTATGTTTACGCCGGAAGAAATTATTAAAATTCATGAAAAGCTAGTCATGCTTTTTCCGGAAAGTCTGGTTTTGTTCGGCGGGAGTTATCTTTATAACGAAGCGACCGAAGACAGCGACCTTGATTTTTATGTCATCTCAAATTTTTTTGGGTATAAACACAAAGATAAAATTTCCTTTATTTTTGAACTTAAACGAGAGTGGCCAAAAGTAAAAATAATGTTTTTACCGCGGCTATTTTATAAAATGGGTTTATACTATATTCATGGCGCGGATATCAATGGCGCCATGTTTTCAAACGCGTCTAGGATAAACAGAAAAATAGCGTTTCGCAATGCTATGAAGTTGGCGTATTTTCATTATTTGCGGGCCTTTGACGAAAATGATATTGAAAAAAAGAAAAGGTGCGTCAAAAAATCGTCTAAACAGCTTGCGTTCGCGTTGAATTTGAACAGCAGTTTGATTGAGCCGTTATTTTCCGGAGAAAATCTGCGGATCGCGCAAAATTACGCGCCGGCTGATTGTCGGTCGGTTTTAGGCGAAATTTTTGCCGGCAATATAAATGCTGAAAATTTTTTTAACATAGCCAGGGAGTATAAAAATTTATTGGATTATGTGATCAGCGTCAACAAAAAATATTTGCGGTTTTCAGCAATAAATTATTTGATTTATAACGGTAAATTTTTAAAAAAAGGAGATTTTAGATTTTTGTTTTCAAATCCGGACAAAAAAATTCTCAAAAAAGCCAGGAACGCGAAAATTACCGATACTTCTAATTCGCTTCAGGAGTTGGGCAAGATCATTTTTCCAATTTATATTGTCTAGCCGTAGAGCGTTGACTACTGTACATCGAAAAGGTATGGTATAGGCATAAATTAGGCAATGATGAAAAAAATTTTATGGTTCAGCAAAACAAAAAATTAGAGTTTAATATCACGGGGATGCACTGCGCTTCGTGCGCGAACATTATTGAACAGAGCGTTAAAAAAAATCCGGGCGTTAAAGATGTCCATGTAAATTTTGCGTCTGAAAAAGCCAGTGTTTTTGTTGATTCTTCTGTTAAAGCCGAGGATATTATTCTGGCGGTGGCAAAAGCCGGCTATAAAGCCGAGCCGGCAGATAGCGACCCGGAAAGCCAGCGTCTGCGCAAGCAAAAAGAAATTCGCGACCAATTTGCTAAATTTATTTGGAGTTTTATTTTCAGTTTGCCGATGCTGTATTTCATGTTATTTGATTTTTTTGGAAATATTCCGTTTCGGTCTGTTTTGCTTCCGTATGTCGGCATCGTTTCTTTAATACTTTCAACCCCGGTCCAATTTTTTATAGGCAAAGGATTTTACAAAGGCACATGGAGCAGTTTGCGGATGAAAATGTTTAATATGGATAGTTTAATCGCGATCGGCACCAGCGCGGCCTATTTTTATAGCGTGGTAATGTATTTCAGTTATGTCTGGACGCACAAAAGTTTAATCGGAGTTGGCGGTGAAAAAATTCCGGAACTATATTTTGAAACCGCCGCGTTTTTGATAACCTTTGTCGTTTTAGGAAAATGGCTGGAGGCAAAAACAAAAGGGCAAACATCCGAGGCCATAAAAAAATTAATGGGTTTACAGCCAAAAACGGCCAGAGTAAAACGGGGAACTGAATTTCATGACATGCCTATCGGCGAAGTGAAAGTCGGAGATATCGTTTTGGTCAGGCCCGGAGAAAAAATTCCTGTGGATGGCCTTATTATTTCCGGTAATTCGTCGGTTGATGAATCAATGTTAACCGGCGAGAGTATGCCGCTTGAAAAAAATGCCGGAACAAAAGTTTTTGGAGCCACAATAAATAAGCATGGCAGTTTTGAATTTAAAGCCGAAAAAGTTGGAAGTGAAACCGCCTTGTCGCAAATTATCAAGCTGATAGAAGATGCGCAAAACTCCAAAGCCCCGATTCAGGCGCTGGCCGACAAGATTTCGGCATGGTTTGTCCCGATTGTTTTGATTATTTCTGTTGTTACATTTGCGGTCTGGTTTTTCTTTTTAAACGGGACGTTAGTGTTTAGTTTAATGGCCTTTACCACAGTGCTGGTAATAGCTTGCCCGTGCGCGCTCGGATTGGCAACTCCGACAGCGATTATGGTTGGCACAGGAAAAGGCGCCGAGTATGGCGTGTTGATTAAGGGCGGGGGACCGCTAGAAGAGGCGAGTAAAATTAACGCGATTGTTTTTGACAAGACAGGCACGCTTACAAAAGGCGAGCCGTCGGTTACGGATATAAGAGTAGCTGACAATAAAAACGAAAACGAAGTTTTGACAATTGCCGCATCATTGGAAGCAAAATCGGAGCATCCTTTGGCAGAAGCGATTTTAAAAAAAGCAAAAGAAAAAAATGTCCAACTTTCTGAAGTGCCTGATTTTAAAGCGACTCCAGGTCATGGCGTTGAAGGGAATGTTAGCGGATTAAAATATTTTTTTGGAAACAAAAAGTTAATGGCGCATAATGAAATAGAATTTGGAATCCTCGCGTCATTCGCTTCGCAACTTGAAAGCGAAGGGAAAACAGTGATGTATCTTGGGGCTGATAAAAAAGCCGTTGGGATAATTGCTGTCGCGGACACAATCAAGGATTCATCGGCGGAAACAGTTAAAGCGTTAAAAAAGAGAGGTTTCGCTGTGTATATGATAACGGGTGATAATCAGCGGACGGCCGAAGCCATAGCGTGGCAAGCTGGAATCAGCAATGTTTTGGCGGAGGTCTTGCCGGAAGATAAGGCAAATGAAATAAAAAAATTACAAGTCAACGGTTTAAGAGTGGCGATGGTTGGGGATGGAATAAATGACGCGCCGGCTTTGGCTCAAGCTGATTTGGGAATCGCGATGGGAAG
>JBBTQE010000058.1:0-2449 GCA_038065775.1 Patescibacteria group bacterium | reverse complement strand
GTGGTTATTGAGGGTCCGCGTTTTTCCACCAAGGCTGAATCGCGTTGGTATCAGCAGTCGGGGTTTGAGGTTATTAATATGACGCAGTGCCCGGAGGCTTATCTGGCCAAGGAACTTAACATGTGCTATGTAAATATTTCTTTGATTACCGATTATGATGCCGGGCTTATCGGGCAAAGCGGCATAAAGCCGGTGGATGCCAAAGAAGTAGTGGAGGTTTTTAATAAGAATATCAGCAAAGTAAAAGAGTTGATTTTGGAAATGGTGAAAAATATGCCAAGCGAAAGAGTTTGCGAATGCAAGAACAGTTTGGTGGATGCGGCAATATAGTGCTGCTTGAAATTTTTAACAGTCTGTGGTAGTTTATTTTGGCTTTGAATGAGGAATAATTTACAGCATAAGAGCGGAGGGGTACGAAAGTGGTTTACTCGAACAGTCTTGAAAACTGTCGCGCCGCAAGGCGCCGTGGGTTCGAATCCCACCCCCTCCGCTTTTATGCTGTTTATCAAATAAAATTTGGAAAGTTGTCTTAGCGGTTTATTGACAACTTATTTTTTGTTATTTAAAATATGGATATGCAAAGAACTATTTTTCCAAAAGGACGTCAAAAATTATTTATAAAACTTGCCATAAAGAAAAGCGGGCTTTCTCGAGCGCAAATCTCCAATAAGTTTAAAGTTTGTTTAAGATCTCTGAGTGATTGGGCAAATGAAAAGTATTCAATGCCTTTCGATTTTGTAAAAAAAATTTCTAAGCTAATAAATATTGCATTGCCAGAAGAGATTAAAATTGTTTCAAGATATTGGTATGCTGCTAAAGCCGGTAAACTGGGTGGAAGAAAATATTTTGAAATCTATGGCAGTCCGGGGACGCCAGTCGGTAGGGTACTTGGAGGTAGGCAATCAATTAGTGTTCATAAAAAATTAAAAACTAACTTCATTCGTAGTAAAAAAATTGTTTCTCCTGCGAAAACGAAAGAGCTCGCTGAACTTTTTGGGATTATTTTGGGAGATGGGGGTGTAACCAAATATCAGCTTATTATCACATTAAATCGACACACCGACCATGGCTATTATTTGACAACAAAGCGATTAATAGAGCAACTTTTCAATATTAAATGCTCCGTAATTTATAAAGGAAATTGTGTGTTAATCGTAGTGAATAGTGTAAATGTGGTTGTTTTTTTAATCAAGCGTGGTTTAAGATTGGGGAATAAGGTTTTAAATCAAATAGATGTTCCTGAATGGATCAAGAAAAATGATCATTTTTCTAGAAGGTGTATAAGAGGTTTAGTTGATACCGATGGCTGTATTTATTTTGAGAAACATAGATATAAAGAACGTACGTATAAAAATATCTGTTTAAATTTTAGTAATCGTTCAGTGCCGCTATTGAAATTTGTATATGAATTTTTAAATCGTCAAGGTATTAAAGTGAAGCTAAATCGGTGCAGTGTTAAAGTTGGGATAAAAGAAGATGTGAAAAAGTATTTTGAATTGATTGGTTCAAGCAACCCAAAACATATGGACAAATGCCAATTTTTACGATAAAATTGCATTTCACAGTGATATTTTTTTTATGCCCCTTGAAGCGACCCACATTAAATTTGCCTTGGATAAGAAGAATAAATATCATGTTCAGGACTTGTCAAAGTATTTATCCGGCTCTGTTTATCCGGATAGCAGGTATGTAACCAAGATTAGCAGGAAATTAACCCATAGCGATGATTCATTATTGTCGGATTTTGGCGTTGATGATTTTAAAAAGGGCTGGGCCAGCCATTTTCTTTGCGACAAACTATGGGTTCAAGCGATAGATAATAATTTTCCTGAAATTTTTGAAAACGACGAATCGCGGGACTGGGGTTCGGAACATTGGCTTAAAAATACCGCGCTTAAAAATATTTTGGATCTGGAGGCGCTAAAAATGTTTGATATCAAAAATTATCTTCTATTGTTGGTTGACACGTCTTGCCCAAACGGAGAGTCGGTGGAACAAATTCAGGAATATTATAAAATGATTCGTGAGTTGTATGTGGCAAGCCAAGAGGTGGCAATTGATGATTTAAAATTGATGTGGATACGTTTGGGGATAGGCGGTGAGCTGGCCGAAAAAGTTACGGAAAAAAGCAGGGAATTTGCCAGCAAGCCGGAATTAGTAAAGAAAATTCGTGAACAATATGAAAACATGCTGAATTTGCCGGTGTAGGCTGGAGATTGGAGTATTTTAGCGGATAAAGAATTTTGGCTTAGTGTTATGGACGGGCTGGAAGGATAGATAAAATCATTAATTTTAGATAAGATTGCCGTAATGGAGGGGTGTCTGAGTGGTCGAAAGTGCCGCTCTCGAAAAGCGGTATGGTTAATAGCCCTCGTGGGTTCGAATTCCACCCCTTCCGCCAAGTTTTACATTCAGCGAAATTGAAAGAAGTTGCCTCGGCGCAAAGCGC
>JBBTQE010000057.1:0-10024 GCA_038065775.1 Patescibacteria group bacterium | reverse complement strand
CGGAAAAAAAGAAAAATTTTACCTTCATACTTCGCCGGAGTTTGCGTTGAAAAAATTGCTGGCGTCCGGTTATGAAAAGATTTTTTGCGTTACCAAATGCTTCAGGAATTTTGAGCAGTTTGGCGGCAACCACAACACTGAATTCACCATGATTGAATGGTATCGCGCGCCCGGAAGTTATCAAGAAATTATGGATGACACGGAAAATTTATTTAAGCGCATTGGAAAGAAGTTGAAAATTAAGAGATTAAGAAATTTAAGAGCCGTTTGTCATTCCGAATCCCCCGAAGTGGGTGAGGAATCTCTGTCCAATTCACCAGACCGACAGAGATCCCTCGCTGTAGCTCTGGATGACAGAATAAATGGCGCTGAAATTAACTGTGCATGGGATCGGTTCAGCATGAAAGAAATCTGGCAAAAATATGTTGGCGCGGATTTAGACGGATATTTGGATTCAGAGAAAATGAGAAGTTTGGCTGAAAGCAGGGGATACGCGGTCGCGGAAAACGAAGAATATGAAAATATTTTTTATAAAATATTTTTAAACGAGATTGAACCCAAGCTCGGCTTGGAACGACCCGTTTTTATTTATGATTATCCGGCAATAATGGCATCGCTTTCAAAATTATGCGATGATAGCCGCTATGCCGAGAGGTTTGAATTGTATGTTGGTGGTTTGGAAATAGCGAATGCCTTTGGCGAACTTACCGACGCGGAGGAACAGCGAAACCGTTTGGAGGATGACAGAAAAAAACGCGAAAAACTTGGCAAAGAGACATGGCCGGTTGATCCTGATTTCATTTCAGCTCTGAAATCGGGGATTGGCAACGGCTCTGCCGGGGGTATTGCGTTGGGTGTGGATCGCATGGTATTATTGTTTACCGGCGCTAAGGATTTAAATGAAGTAATTTTTCAGTCGGTTGCCGACCAATTGGGCTATTAATTGTGTAAATAATGTTTTTGCTTTCCTCGCTCGCGAGAGCTCAGGCATGGTCGCTTCGGCGACCATAAGCCGCAAAAACATAATTTATACAATTAATTTATTTTACTATGGCATCAACATCAGAAGTGCGGAAAGGAGTGGTTATCCGCCATCAAAATGATTTGTATGTTGTGACTGAATTTCAGCATGTTAATCCCGGCAAGGGCGCGGCTTTTGTGCGCACAAGAATGAAGAGCTTGAGCACGAATAAAGTGATTGAGATTACTTATAAGACAAGTGAAACCATTGATATCGTGCAGGTTGATTTTAGGACCATGCAGTATTTGTATAAGAGCGGGGAGAATTTTGCTTTCATGAATATGGATACATACGAACAGATTGAAATGAGCGGAGATTTTATCGGCGATGACGCGAAATATTTTAAAGAAGGCATTGATGTCGTCGTCGGTTTGTACGAAGGCACGCCGGTAAACATTCAAATTCCCAAAAAAATTAAGTATAAAGTAGTTGAGGCTCCGCCGGCGGTTAAAGGCGATACGGCTTCGGGCAATGTGACCAAGGAGATTGTTCTGGATAACGGTTTAAAAATTCAGGCGCCTATATTTATAAAAGAAGGCGAAGAATTACTTGTTAACACCGAAACCGGTGAATATTCCGCGAGAGCTTAATTTTTGAAAATTAAAATCCCCCGATTGCTCGGGGGATTTTTGCATTATATGGTTTCGTCTTCGTCTTCTTTGTCGTCTCCGCCGTCTGTTTTTTCGTCGGTTCCTACTTTTTCATCAGCATCTTCGTCATCGCCCGCGATTAAATTTTCCTCGTCAAAATTGAAATTTGACAACATACTGCTGAGTTAGTAATTAAAACTTCACATATCATAATAACATTTGGGTTATTTTTGTCAATAGCAGAACAGCTTGATTAAAGTGATATTTGTTGTATAATTAAGCCTATGTTTACCGATTATATAAATTCTATTATCGCCAAATTGGAGCATTTCTCCCCCTTTGCTTATTTATTTGCATTTTTAAAGAAGAGAATAGATTTAAACAAATCTTCCGGCCTCACCTTGACTGTTCTGCTGTTTGTTTTCGGCTACGCGGCTCTTTCTTTTATATCAACTTCGGCAATGAACGATTACACGCTTAACATTGATTACGCATTTTCAAACCTGCTTTACACTTTTCGCCATCCGCTCACGGTAAAAGTTTTTATTTGGATAACATTTTTGGGTGATGCGCATGTTGTGGCGCCGCTCGCTCTCGGCGTTTGCGTTTTGTTTTGGATTCTGAAAAAAAGAAAATACATTATTCCTTTTGCCGCGTCGCTTGCCACGAGTTTTTTCGCGCTCACATTTCTTAAAGAAATCTGGGCGCGTCCAAGGCCGTCCGGTCTGTTGCCGGTTTTTTTCGCCGATTCGTGGTCGTTTCCAAGCGGGCACGCGGCAATGTCCATAACCCTCTATGGTTTTTTGATCTATTTTTTTTGGAAAATTTTTAAGAAATGGAATCACAAAATAAACGCGGCTTTTGTCGGGCTTTTATTGATTTTGGCCGTAGGATTCAGCAGAATTTATTTAGGCGTGCATTATTTAAGCGATGTTTGGGCAGGATATATGGTTGGAGTTATGATTTTGTCAGTAAGCATCGGCTGGCTTGAATGGAAAGAAAAAAGCGCGCCGGAAAAGCCGGCGCAACCGATCCGGTGAGCCATTATTTAACATCGGTAAAGTTTAATATTGTGAATTTCCTCATGATTACTTGTTGGTCAATTATAACCGGGCCGTCTTTGTCCAATTCAAACAGATTTTTTTCCCCTTTATTATGGCGAAGCATTGCCGCCAAATTTTGAGTCAGTCGAGTTTTGTCGCTGATGATCACCTTTGTATTTTTTGACTCGCCCATGCTGACTTGTGTCACCCCGATTGCGTCGCCTATAAGTCCGGCGTCATTCACGGCGTGAATGCTAATCCATCCGTCTACAGGCGTGACAATTTTTGAAATATTCAGCCGATTGTCTGGCTCGAGATTTTGGTCGGCGATCTGAATATCAGCGGCGGTGGTTAGCGGCGGTTTGAAAATTTCTTTGTTTTTGTTGAGGCATCCGACTCCGGTCAGAATCAAAGCCCCCATGATTAGCCCCCCCAGTATGCGGTTCTTTTGAGCCATAAAATATTTGGTAGTTGATTTATAGTTTTTTTTATTGTATATCCTATTGACCATTTTGTAAAATTTTTATACAATAGTCGCCAAACGCGAGTATAGTATTTCACTCATCGCAGGTATCATATATTTCATATATGATACCCTTGTTTGGAAATGCTTAAGAGTAAGCTCTCGCGCTTAATTCACTGCGGGTATCGTATAATGGTAATACCACAGGTTTCCAACCTGTTGCCAGGGGTTCGATTCCCCTTACCCGCTCAAAAAACCGGCATGAAATGGCGGTTTTTATTTTACCTGCAATCTTTGACAAAACCGAGCAATATGTTAAGCTGAATTTTAGGACTAAATTTATGCAGTTAAGTGAAGAAAAAGAACTTATAAAACAAGCCCAAAAAGACCCTGAAGTGTTTGGCCGGATTTTTGATGAGTATTACTCAAAAATTTTCGGATTCATTCTGAAACGCACGGGCAATCTTGAAATCGCCCAGGACATTACTTCGGAAACATTTTTTAAAGCTCTCAAAAAACTTTGGCAGTTTCAGTGGCGCAACGCGCCTTTTTCTTCGTGGCTTTATAAGATTGCCGTGAATGAGATCAATTATTTTTTCAGAAAAGGCAAATACAAAACAGTTTCACTTGAATTTTTGCAAGAGCGCGGTTTTGATCCGACCGCTTCGCGCAATCCGCAGGCGGAACTGATTGAAGCCGAAGAAAAATTAAAACAGCATAAAGATTTTTTGATTTGCCGGGAACAGATCGGCAGGTTGGGCATTAAATACCAAGAAGTCGTGACTTTGCGTTTTTTTGAGAAAAAACAAATCAAAGAAATCAGCGAGATTTTGGGAAAAGCGGAAGGGACTGTAAAATCCCTGCTTCATCGCGGTTTGGAAAAACTGTGCGACGCGATGCAACCTTTTGGAGAAAACGGCATTATAGATAGCGAAAGGTCGAAAGAGCCAATCGCTAAAGAAACCATGTATGAACAAAGACGATCTCACTAAAAAATTAGAGAATCTTGAGCTTCCTCAAGTAGAGCTTTCAGACCATAGACGTCGGCTGAAATCAGCTTTGCTCAATTCAATGGACGCAAAGTCAAAATTTAAATATATGTGGGCTTTGCCTCATATATTCTCATTCATTCGGAAAGTTAAAACACATTTTAACTTATCCTCACTCATTTCTAATATGGAAGAAGTCAAAAAAGGGCTAAGCCGTACCACTATCGCAGTTTTGGCAGTCGCGGCAATAGTGCTCGTGTATAGTTTTTCTAGAACAAAAAATCAGCCGGTTCAGCAAGCGCAGACTGCCTTGGGGGCGCAGTTGGTCATGATCCAGGGTGTTGTTGAATACAAGGAGGCAAACGGCGAATGGAAGCGCGCCTCAAAGGATTTAAAATTGGCCGAAGGATCTTCGGTGGAAGTGCTTGGCGTCGGAAGAGCCGTTATTAATTTTGATGACGGCAGCGCGGTTCGATTAAATAAAAACTCCAGAGTGACGCTGGTCAACCTGAAAGCCGACAGCATGGTTATTCTTAATGAGAAAGGCCAAATTTATTCTCGTGTCGTAAAATCCGACACCAGACAATTCTTGGTAAAAGCCGGCGATGTTTCTTATCTTTCGCTCGGCACAGCTTATAAAACCTTGAATGATGATAAAGTTAAGGGCGTTGAGGTTTATGAAAGCAAAGTAAAAATTTTGGGTTACGGCGACAAGGAAATTTTGGTTGATCAGGGCAACAAATATTATTTGCTGAATAAAGATAATAAAAAAGTTGAAAAGGTAATTACAAAAATCGCCACGGCTGATATTAAAAAAGATGAATTCACGATGTGGAATAAAGCAGAAGATGAAAAAGAAGAAGAATTTAAGGATGAAATGGGTGTATTAACTTTTGATGACAAAGAAGAGGAAGCCGCGGTTGTGAAAACGTCTGTGCCGGCTTCGGGGATTACTTTAACCGGATACGCGACCAAGGACGGAGTATCTCTGAATTGGAAAGTAAACGGAGTGGATGTTTCAAGCGGATTCAAGTTGGTGCAAAGCACCGCGATAAATCCAGTATATCCCGGCAGTGATTATGTGTATATCAGCGACAAGACCGCCAGAAGTTATAAGTGGAAAATTAATGATGGCAAAGTTCATTATTTCAGAGTATGCCAGTATCTCGGCGGAAAATGCGGAAAGTACAGCAACAATTTATGGATAAGAACGGTTGTAAATTCTGGAACCGGAACAACCTCTGGGGGCGGCGTTACATCTTTGTATCTGTCCGCGGGCGGAGAAGGCGTGAAGTGGGCTGTCGGCGGTTATTCTGAAAGCGGGTTTAAGGTCGTGTGGTCGGTAATTTCCAGTCCGACATATCCGGCAAGACCGGGCGATCAGTATATTTATTTGAGCGATCCATACGCAAGCACGGTGAGACTAAACGCTTTTGCGGGCACAGGCGCGTATTATGTCAGAGTTTGCGAATATCTCGGAGGCAAATGCGGTAAGTACTCAAATGAAATTAAGGTAAATCTTGTAAAATAATTTAGAGATTAAAAAAAGCTTCGCCAACAGCGGGGCTTTTTTGATGCACCTAAGTATTTGTGAAACTCGTTTGATGTGGTATAATTGAACTGCTGGTTGATTTATCTATAAGTTAATCCCATAGGTTCTAATTATGCGTTCGGACGTTAAGATAGCAATAAAATTACGGAAACAGGGGAAGAGTTATAATGAAATAAGCGTTGCTTTAAATGTTTCAAAAAGCACGCTTAATTATTGGTTTAAAAATAAAAAATGGTCTGAAAAAATTAAAAAAATTTTGGTAGAAAACGCGCGCAAAAGAGCCGGCGGCAGAATGAGAGAGATGAGTTTAAAAGCTAAAGTAAAACGGCTGAAGCTATATGTCGACATGCGCAAGGAGGCTGGGCGCTTGTATAAGATATTCTGCAAGGATCCTCTGTTCGTTGAGGGGCTAATGATTTAGGGGGGAGAGGGTGACAATAAATTGGAAAACGGCCAGATGCGTGTGACAAACTCCAACTCGCTACTAGTAAAAAATTTTTATTTATTTATTAAAAAATTTTTACCACAAGTATTCCAGAAGACTAAAATGTATCTCGTGTTATACCCGGATTTGAATGACTGTAAATGTAAAGAACATTGGTCGAAAATGGTAGGCGTACCGCTTGACAGATTCTACAAAAGTCAGTATATTAAAGGTCGTTCAGCTAAAAGAATTTTGCTATTTGGTGTAGGGACATTAATAGTTTCAAGCAGGGCTTACAAAGAAATGATAATTCATTGGCTCGAGTTGAGGAAAAAGGAAATAAGTTTAGTGCGGGTGTAGCACAACGGTTAGTGCGTGTGCTTGCCAAGCATAAGACGGCGGTTCGATTCCGCTCACCCGCTCGGAGTTGGTTGCCAATCATATACCGGGGTAGAGCAATTGGCAGCTCGCAGGGCCCATAACCCTGAGGTTCCCGGTTCAAGTCCGGGCCCCGGAACAAATAAAAAAAACGAGGTTAGCGCCTCGTTTTTTTATGCTATTTTTTTAGCCATTTCCATTATGGTCCAATTCGCTGTGATAATATTCTTCATACATTTCCCAAAGCGAAAGCAATAGAGCGGTTATTATCGGCCCTATAACAAATCCTGAAATTCCAAAGAAAATTAAACCCCCAAGAGTGGAAAATAAAATCAAAAGCGGATGCATTTGCGTGTCTTTGCCAACAAGAATCGGTCTGATGAAATTATCTATTGTTGAAATAATCAGCGTGCCAACCGCAACAATCACTATGCCTTGCCAAACATTCCCGATCAAGAACATGACGATCGCGGCCGGCAGCCAAACCACATAAGATCCAAAGCCGGGGATTACTGAAAACAACATCATCACTATGCCCCAGATTAAAGCGCCCTGCACTCCGACTATCGTGAACAGCAACGCCCCCAGCGCGCCCTGAATCGCTCCAATAATCAAAGTTCCTTTTAGAGTTGCCCGCGATGTGGAGGTGAATTTTTTATATAAGATAATTTCATGCTTGTCCCCAAGCGGGCAAATATGCATTATTTTTTTTAGCATTTTTTCCCCATCGCGCAGAAAGAAAAAAAGAGTATAAATGGTGATAACGAACATCACCAGGAATGTGAGTGAATTTTGCGTGAGATTTTTTACCCCCGTAAAAATGTAGCTGGTTATTGTTTTTGTGATGTCAGTCAGCCTTTCCGCCAGTACCTGTTCGTCTATGTTAAATCTCTGCGTAATTTGATTATTTTTTATCCACCCTATCAAATTTTTGATACTCTCCGAAATGGCGCCTTTGTTATTGTTTATTGAATCGTAAATTTCTAAGGATTCTTTCACAATTAAACTTCCCAAAATAACAACGGGAATGATAATGATAAAGACTACTATCACCACCGTCAGAACTGAACTAAGATTTGGGCTCTTCGTTTTTTTTGCCATTGATCTGTAGATTGGGTAAACGACGCTGGCCATCACTGCGGCCCAGAAGATCGGATAAAAGAATGGCTTGAGAATATATAGGAAGCCGCTAGTGGCTAAAACCAGCAGGCTCAAAAAAATTAAATTTTTGACTTTAGAGAAGTCCATATGGGAAATGAGTGAGTTAAATAATTTACGAGCGACTATGGATATATTCTACCAAAAATTATAGTTTATCACAATCCACTCGGATCCGATGGTTCCTTAAGCGGCATTATTTCCATGAGTGTTCGTTTTGAGACGGTTCGCAAAGCGATAATGAATATTGAATAAGTTGCCATGCCGACAAATATGGAGGTGATAATGTTCAGTGGTTGAAGATAGAAGATGATTGCCCCCATGCCAATGCTGGCAATCGAGATTTTTATGAAATTTTTTAAGCGCGGCCAATATGAGGCATAATAGGAGGATATCAAGAGCAAGCCGATGCCGGCGTAAATTTCGGAGAAGATCGCCACACCCGCGGCTCCGTACATCCCATATTTTGGAATGAAATAAAAATAACCGATTGTGGACAAAATAGCGTCGGAAAGATAAACAACGATCGCCTGACGTTGTTTGTTCATGGCCAAGATTATGTAACCGAAAATATTCCCGATTGAAATTCCCAAAATCGTGAATGACAGAAATTTTAGAATTTGTTCAGATCCTTCAAAACCATTGCCGGCGACAATTTTCATGATCGGTCCGGCTAGAATGTAGATTCCCACGAGCATCGGCATTAAAATTAGCAGAACTAAATCAAAGCTTGTTTGAAGTTTGTTTTTAAAATCATTTTTTAAATTTCTAGACCAGGCAAAGGTGGCCAGAGGCGTCATGATGCCCATTGTCATTGCCGCCACTTGGGTTATTATATCTATGATTCTGTAAGCGGCCCCGTAAATTCCGACTTGCGTCTGGTTGACAAAAAGCGGAAGGATAACCCTGTCTCCCAAAAGATAAAAAGCGTTAAAAATAACCGACAGACCCATGGGCCATATTTTTTTGAAAATTTCTTTTGAGATTGGCCTGTCAATTTCAAAACGCACGGCCGGCCCGCGCGCCCAAAGAAAAGCGGTGTAGGCGATTGAGGCCAGAGTGATAATTGACATCGTGTATATGTATCCATTGCCATAGAATGATGAAAGCAGAAGCCCGCCGACCAAAACAACCCGGCCGATAATTTCACCGGTCATTTGCGTTCCCATACGCAAGTTCGCCTGATAATACCCGATGAAAATATTGTTTAAGGCAATGCAAAAGAAAGAAAGCGTGGTAATTGCCACGCCGATCTTAACCTGAATGGGATATGGAAAAAAAAGAAAAACCAGGGGTGCGAGAAGATGAAAAAACGCGGCGGACAACAATCTCAAAGTGAAAAGATTGTTAAGAAGTTTTGTTTTGTCAAAATCCGGTTCGGAAAGCATTTTTGCGGTAAGGACAGTAAAACCGAAGTCGCTGAAGATCCCGACGAATTGCAAAAAGCCGGTTGCGGTTACGTACCAGCCGAATTTTTCCGGTCCCAACGAGCGAGTCATAATGGCGACTGCCAAAAGACCTAGCAGAGTGCTAATTGCTTTGCCGGCGATTTGGATTGTGGTATTTTTGGCGATGGCGCGGGTGAGGGACATAAATCGAAAGCAGAATAAAACAAAATAAGGCAGATTAAGTATAACAATTGCTTGGCATGAAGTAAATTTTATTACTACTTTACCTCTTTTTCTATATGTTCCATTTCTTTTCTAAGTTTGAAAACTTTAAAATAAAAATTGAAGCCCATATAAAAAATTTTGTATCAACCATTTCCAACTGTTAATAATTATATCGCTTCGCCAGTGTTAATAAACCCGCACGCCAGTTTTTCGTATCTCTTCGCTTAAAGATGTCGCGTCTTTTAAGTCCTCGGGTCTCATGCCGATTGGTTCAATTGTTAAACCAAAATCACGAGGTCTTTTGGACCACAGATAACGAGTTGCTTCCCATGCGTTACGGAAACGCGGAGATACAACACAAACATCAATATCGCTCCAGCGATGGCTGGTACCTTTTGCAAAAGAACCGAAAAGGATTATTTGTTTAATCGGAAGATTATCTTTGCGGAGCACCCGAACAAAATCATCAATTTCCTTTTTTACGTTTTTTGGTATTGATTTTTTAACCATATGAACATTTTTTTTGAAGTTCCGAAATGTTTTATAGTGAAACTTTTTGTGCATTTTTTATAAAATGCCAATTTGATGTCATCGTAGCGCGCGGAAATGTTAAAGGTTGTGATGACGCGTAATTGTTGGATTTGCTTGTCGGTAAGGTTAAGATGAGCGATTGAAGCCAGCTTTGCCAGATCATGAATGTGGGGAACGGGTTCTTTGGTATGTTGAGCAACCAAACCTTTGAGGATTTTTTCAAGCGCAAGATGGCAGAAGAAGAGACAAGAGTCGTAACGCT
>JBBTQE010000056.1:0-1905 GCA_038065775.1 Patescibacteria group bacterium | reverse complement strand
TATTTGCCTCTGCCAAAGCTTTGCACCTCTCTCGCGACATAATCCTTTAATCCCAACTGCATTTCTACGAGACGGCCGCATAACTCGTTCCTCTCCTCAAGACTAAAAAATTGCGCCGGTCTGCCAGAATGCAAATCTTTCAAAGTACCACCAAAATGAATAAAATCCAGATACCTCTCCTTTAGGCTATCAGACAAACGCGGAACCAAAAAGTGCTCGCCCATTCGCGTCTCCGCGACTGAAAAAAACTCTTTATACGCCTGATTCCACGGCCAAATCTCATAGCCATATCCGATCATTATGTCTTCAATTTTTTCTAAAGGAAGATCGCTTCTGCCCCGCAAGCTTTCAACCTCCGCTTTCATGCGCAAGGCAATGTCTGCCGGAAAAAGCGGCGGTAGATGTTCGTATGAATATTTAAAAATTTGAATTGTTGAACGCATATTTTGAAATATGATGCATGGCGATTCCCGCGGCCACGCTTACGTTTAAACTATTTTTTTTCCCTACCATTGGAATTTCGATCGCATCATCACAGTGTTTTAACAACGATTTCGGCACGCCAGTTTTTTCGTTCCCAAATACCAAAGCAATAGGAAACTTTGGTTCCCACTCATTAATGTTCTTGCTTAATTTCGTTTGTTCAAGCGCAACTATATTATACCCCATTTTCTTTAATTCTTGAAGCAAACGTCCGACCTGTTTGCGGTATTCCCACGGCATCCACTTTTCCGCGCCCAGCGAAACCTTGTCTATTTGGGTGTGCGGGGGGCAGGGCGTGTAGCCGGTGAGGTATAATTTATCAACTCCCGCGCCGTCGGCGGTTCTAAAAATAGCGCCCACATTATGACCGCTACGGATATTGGGGAGGATGAGGACGAATTTTTTAATCCCCTCTCCTTTATAAGGAGAGGGCGAAGGTGATGTCTTCATACGTCCAGCGGACTTTTTATATTCTTTAAATTATTGGCCGCGACATGAGTGTAAATTTGTGTCGTCTGCAATTTGGCGTGCCCCAACAACTCTTGAATATACCTAATATCCGTGCCGTTCTCCAGCAAATGTGTGGCAAAGCTGTGGCGCAAAGTGTGTGGCGTAACAACTTTGCCGATCTTAACTTTTTCAGCGGCCTGTGCGACAATCTTTTGAATCGTCGTCTCTGTCAACCGTTCGCCGCGACCGTTGGTAAACAAATAGTCGTTCGGCTGTTTAACTTTTTGCTGACCGCGTAAAATTGTTTCCAGCGTTTTAGGGATAATCGTCTGGCGATCTTTTTTTCCTTTTCCCTGATACACTCGCAAAATCATACGAACCAAATCAATGTCGCGCGTTTTTATCCGCACTAATTCCCCCACTCGCAAACCAGTACCATAAAGTAGAGAAACAATACAATGATGTTTAGGATTTTTAATCGTCCCAATCATAGCCACGACCTCGCTTTTTGACAATACCGACGGCAGATGCGCTTCTTTTTTGGCGCGCGGAATACTGAAGAAAAACTTACGGCGCAATATTTTTTCAAAATACAGTTGCAAAGCGCTATACGCGCAATTTAACGTTGACGCTGACATACCCAAATCGGCTAATTTTTCCAAATAATCACGCACATCGCCGCCTGTTATCTCTCTGGCCTGTTTATTTGACTTTTTTAAGCAGTCGCTGATATAGTATATATAACTTTTGATGGTTTTTGTGCTAAAATTTCGCAATTTCATCTCCTGACGCAACCGCGCCATCGGATCCTGACTTGGAAAGTATTTATTTTCATTCATACTCCATTTATGGATTAAAATTTATACTAAAATCTTAGCACTTTTTAGCCAAATAATCAAAAAGTTGGTTTATTAGTAGTTAGGCGAAATTGCAAAAACTTTTAAATTTAATTTGTTTTGATTTCTGTATGAT
>JBBTQE010000055.1:0-12587 GCA_038065775.1 Patescibacteria group bacterium | reverse complement strand
GCCAGGAAAAGTGTAATCAAATATTTTCTCGCCTGAAGCGCCGGAAGCAAGGTTAGAATCGTATGGGCCTTCGCCTACTAAAATATCATTAACATATACTTTAACAACAAAGTCTTTGGAGGCCGCGATAACTCCGTTGTTTTGAATATTAACATGTATTTTATTCGGCGTATCTGCCTTAAAATGGTCAACCGAAATGGGAGATATTGTCAGGTCGGGCAATTTTCGGAGGATAAAAGTGTAATTTTCCGTAACAATGGTATTTGGTGTGGTATCTTTGTCTCTGGCTTTGATTCTAAAATGATAAGTAGTGTTGGGTTGTAAATCTAGCAACTCCGCTCCTTGGTAGGCAGAATCAAAGTAGTCGGTGCCGGCTGTAAATCCGTAAGAGATTGTCGGCCCGTATTCCAGGCGGGAGGTAACCGCTTCGCTCGCCATCCATGTAATTCTTACGGTTCCGAATGGGGTGGTTTGCAGTTCCACGGGCAAATCAGAAGTTACGGCCCCCGAGATGCTCACACTGCCAATAGTTGGCGGACCGGCTTTAGAACAGACACCAGTCATACCGCATTCCCATGCCGTTGTCCCCGTATTTCCCAAGTTTTCGCATATGCATGACCGGGTTATTGTTCCATCAGCGCATTTTTGGTTTATCGCCTCTCCTAAAGCGCATGTGGCAGGTGGCCGTTGCCCAACTTCCGTGTCTATAACAATCTCTTTAGTCGCTGGACAAAGTCGTTGCGCGTATTTATATATATAGCCGCAATCCCAACCCAAATCATCGCACGTACACCATTTGACCGATGTTCCATCAGCGCATTTATAATTTATTTTTTCTCCCGGCGCGCATTTGCCGCTTGGAACGCGGGTTATGCGGGTCGGGCCTGACTCTAGATTCGGATTCGCTGTCGCGCTGGAACAAGAAAGCTTCGGCATCTGCTGGCATTGCCATTTATTTTTTGCGCCAGCCCTTCCTCCCTCCGGACCGCAAATACACCATGGAACATCTTTGACTTGACTGCCGCTAGGACACCGATAGTATTTTGTTTCTCCCGCTGTTTGGCATTTTCCACCCTTGGCAACCGGCGGAGTCGGCGCGGGGCAATTTTTAACTTTTTTCCATCCTTTCGGCACATCGCATGATGATTTAAATTTTTTGCACACATTTTTAGGGCTGACGGCAAAGGTGGTTTTTTGCGCGCAAGTTGACTTTTTTTGAACAACGGCCAATTCGTTATTTTGGGCGACGGCGCTGACGCTTGGCAAAGTTAAATCAGGTCTGGACGCATTGAGCGCCAAAACAAGAGCTGTTCCGGCTGATAGAAGTCCTAAGATTATGAATAAAAGGGCTGTTCTTTTCATATGTTTGCGCGTTTTAATTTTTTATTTTTTTTCTTGGTCACATCGTTTCTTATTTCGCCTTTGGCGAAAGACTTTATGTTTTCAATGGTAACATCAACTATTCTTTTTAGTGCTTCTGTGCTGTTGAAAGCATTGTGGGGAGTTATGATTGTGTTTGGGTGATCAATTATGATATTGTTCATTAGATTGGTTTTTATCTGGCATTCATGGCCCTTGCAGGCGGCTTTAACCATGGCTTCAGCATTTTGCACAAAGCCCTCATCTTCCAGCACGTCTAATCCGGCGCCGGCAATTTGTTTGGACTGCAAAGCCCATACCAAGGCCTCGGGGTCTATTAGTCCGCCTCTGGCTGTGTTAATAATATACGCGCCTTTTTTAATTTTTTTGATATTTTGCTTGTTAATTATGTGGTATGTCTTCGGAAGCAGGGGGGCGTGCAAGCTGATAAAATCGGACTCGGCCAAAAGTTTGTTAAGCGGAAGATATTTAAACTTAAGTTTCCGCTCCAAGTCCTTATTTGGGAAAGCATCATAGGCGACAGTATTCATTTCAAAACCCTTGGCCATTTTTATAAGATGAGCGCCAATATGTCCCGTGCCAACCACTCCGAGTGTCTTGCCCCTTAAATCAACTCCGCGCAGGCCGTGGAAATCATAGACGCCTTCTTTGACTCTTTTCACGGATTGAAAAAGTTTGCGAGTGAGACCGAGCAACAAAGCCATGGCATGTTCAGCAACGGTATTTTCTCCGTAAGTCGGAACATTGCAAACAGGGATTTTTTTCTTTTTGGCGGCCACTAAATCAATATGGTCATAGCCCGTGCTCATCGTGGCGATCATTTTTAAATGATGGATCGAACCAATCATTTTTTTCGTGAGCGGCGACTCAACAAAAACAACCAAAATTTCCGCATCTTTGTTTAAATTTTTTTCACTAATCGTTTCGTCGGTTATTTTGCACGAAAAGCCGTTCATTTTTGAGCGGACATATTCTTTCATTTCCGGCCATACGCCGTAAAACGATACTTTTGGTTTAGACATAGATAATATTAATAATGATTGTCAATATTATATCTCATTTCTCGGCAAAAGAAAAACCCCGGCTTGCGCCGGGGGTTCTCTTATACTTCTATAACTACCGGAAGTACCATTGGCCGTTTTTCCGTTTTGGTAAATAGGAACTGGCCGACATAATCGCGAATCTTATTTTTTATATAATTGGAATCCGCCCAAGAAAGCGGATCCGAATCTATCACCAGCTTCTTTACGCGATGACGGAGATCTTCGATAAGTTCCTTGTGCTCTTTTAGAAAAACAAACCCGCGCGAAATAATATCCGGATTTTGAATCAGTTTTCCGGTTTTTCTGTCCACTGTCGCGATGATCACAACCATGCCGTCTTCGGCCAAAACCTGCCTATCGCGCAAAACAATGTTCGTTTCATCGCTGACTCCGAGCCCGTCCACAAACACGTAGTCGGACGGAATTTTGGTTTGGGTTAATTTGCCTATGCCATGGAAGAATTCCATTACCTGGCCGTTGTCGCCAATAAAAATGTTTTCTTTGGGGAAGCCCATTGACTGGACCACCTTCGCGTTGTAATGCAATAAGAAATGATTGCCTTCAATGGGAATAAAATATTTTGGATTGATAAGGCGAACCATCAATTTAACGTCATCCGCTTTAGCGTGTCCGCCGGCATGCACGTCCATCATTTGGTAATGAATGACCTCGGCGCCTTTTCGGAACAGAGTATCTTTCAGGCGTTGCACAGTGCGTTCATTTCCCGGAATAACCGAAGAAGAAAAAACCACCGTGTCGCCGATATTCAAGCGAATGAATCTGTGCTCGCCGTTCGCGATGCGCATCAGCGACGCGTTTTTTTCTCCTTGCGCGCCGGTGCAAATAATTACTACTTTGTTATCTGGGTAGTCGGCCGTGTTTTTCAGGTCTATCAATGTTTTTGGACTGAATTTCATGTAACCTAATTCTTTGGCAATCTCAACATTGCTCTTCATGCTGAAGCCGTCCAACGCGACGATTTTGCCGAGTCTTTCCGAGATCTCAATGATTTGTTTAATACGAGCAAGCAAAGAAGAAAATGTTCCGATGATAAGTCTGCCCGGAGCTTTGGAGATAATGTCGTCCAGATTTGTGCCGATTTCAGATTCGGAAATTTGGTGGCCGAGTTGAGAAGCGTTGGTGCTGTCGCTCATTAGAGCCAACACGCCTTCGCTTCCGATTTTCGCGATTTTTTGCAAATCAGCCGGAGCTTCGCCAGCCGGCTGGTAGTCAAATTTCCAGTCCCCGGTGTGCACAATTACCCCTTCTGGGGTGCGGACCACAACGCCCATTGAATCTGGGATGTTGTGGTTTAAATGGAAAAATTCCAGCTCAAAACTGCCGAGCGTTAGTTTATCATCAATTTTTATATTATGAATATTGAGAGGCCGCAGACCTTTGTAATCATCCTGCCTTTTTTTTATGATCGCGTTAGTCAGCGGCAGGCCGTATATTGGCGGGTATCCAAGTTGTGGAATCAAGTGGGGGATACCACCGATATGGTCGTAGTGGGCATGCGTGATGATAACGCCGCGGATATTTTTTTCTTTACCCTTAAGATATCCCATGTTTGGGATAATGTAATCAATTCCCGGCATATCCTCCTCCGGAAATTGCAGGCCCATGTCAATTAAAATAATATCGCCATTGTATTCAAAAAGCGTGCAGTTGCGGCCGACCTCTTCCAATCCGCCGATTACGGCGATTTTAAGTTTTGTTTCTTCACTGCGGAAACGCGCGAATGACGGGTTTGCCGCCTGTTTGGACCCACGGTCGTGAGGGCGGCTTGTTTGAAATGTCCGTTTTTGTCTATGCGCGCCGGAACTTTGCGCGGAAGAATATCTTGTCATAATTATATGTGTGAGTTAGTTGATTAAGTAGAATTTAGTTTTATACAAATTGTCATTCCGAACACATTCATTGCGTTCAGTGTAAACTCCGTGAGGAATCTCTGTCTCGTCGTTTTGGCCAATTGGACAGAGATCCTTCGTTACACTCAGGATGACAAAATAAACAAGACAGAGATCCCTCGTCAGCCCTGCCAAGCTGGGCTTCGCTCGGGATGACAATTGGAAAATGTGGGCGAGGAGGGACTCGGCCCCGACTCTCGTCGGCTTTGGCCGTCTCGGTCTGGCCGCCGCCTCGCCATCCGCGCGAGCGGATATGGCTCCGGCGTTCTCGTCCCTCACGCGATGCGCACTAGCGCATCGCTTCTGTGGGCGAGGAGGGACTCGAACCCTCAATCCTTACGGAACACGCTTCTGAAACGTGCGCGTATACCAGTTCCGCCACTCGCCCGATGTTTGGCTTTGATTAGAACTTCCACCGCCTTTTTGTTTTTATATACCAATTCTCAAGATCGCTGTAGCGATCCGAAGGCGAGAGTATCTGATCAAGATAAATACCCTTTATTTCTTTATCAGCTATAAAGGTATAGGTTGGAGTATAAAGGAATATAGCAGGGGTTTCTTTTACCAGAATTTCTTGGAATTTTTTATAAGCCTCCTCTCGTTTGCTTGTGCTTGTGGTTACTCTGGCTTCTTCAATCAATTTATCCGCCGCTCTGTCAACGAATAAAGATAAGTTCAATCCCGGATAATTGATTTGGGATGAGTGCCAAAACGGGTATGGATCCGGATCGCTGCCAACAATCTCGCCGTAGAGGAGAATCTCGTAGTTTCTGTCTTTTAGAACATCTTTTGAAATTTGCATTATGCTTATTGTTTCAATTTTTGTTTGGATGCCAACCGCGCGCCACATTTTCGCGACTGATTCGGCTGTTGCCAAATATTCTTGAGTTTCGGCCGTGGTAATTTTGACACTCAAAGTTTTGCCGTCCTTGTCTTGCCTGTAAAAAGTCTGGCCGGGATCCATTTCTTGTTTTACGGCATCGGCCGCTTCCTTTTCAATATTTTTTATGGCCAAATCTTTTTCTACCTGCGTTGAGCTGGCGTTATTTTTTATTTGGTCAAGCTCGTTTTTTCTGTCCTTTAATATTTTGTCGGATTGAGTCTTGAAATATTCCTCCGGCTGGATTTTTTTCCATTTCTTATCCAACAGTTGATTTGCTTTTTCAATGTTGAAAGTGCTTGTTTGCAATCCGGGGAAGTAACCGACGCTATTTTTTAAGATGGGCGAGTTCACGGCTTCTCCCTCGGATTTTAAAGCCTCTTCAATTATTTTGTTTTTGTTTATGGCATAAGACATCGCCTCTCTCACTTCGTATTCTTTCAAAATGTTTTTTTCATCCTGATTAAAAAACAGAGCGGTATATTGCGGGAGTTTAAATTTGTGGAATTCAAAATTTTTATTTCCAATTTTTTCAGAGATTTCTCTTGGTGCGAAACTTAACGCTGAAATTGCGCGGCTCTTGAGCGCGGATGCCGCCTGCGTTAAATCAGGATAAAATTTAAAAGTGATTGTTTTTAAGTATGGCTGTTTTTGGTAAAAATTTTCATTCGCGCTTAAAACATAACTATCAATTTTTCCGGAATTGTCCTTGGTAAGTTTGCTGAATTTCCAAGAACCGGCGCCGATCGGCTGTAAATTATTTTTTGCCAACTTGATTCCGGTCGGCTGGATGTCGCTCCAAATATGCTGTGGCAAGATGCCAACCGTTAAACTGTTCAAGAAAGGCGCGAAAGGTTCCGCGAGAGTAAAACTGACCGCGTAATCGTCAGTTTTTTCAACAGCTATCCCCTGGAAGGCCGGCATCAACGGACTGTTTACCTCCGGATTTTGTATGGTTTCAAATGTGAACACAACATCATCCGCGGTAAACGGCTCGCCGTCTGACCACTTAATGTCTTTTCTTAAATTGATCAGGTAGGTTTTGCTGTCAGCGCTTACGGAATAGTCGCTTGCCAAATCCTGAATTAATTTTTGTCTTTCAAATTTGAAAAGTCCGGAATATACGAGAGAGGTTATGTCAGAATCAATGTCACTGGTTGATGAAAATAATGGATTGATAAACTGCGGCTGGCCAATGAGCGCTTCGCTGAAATTTCCGCCCTTTGCCGGCAATGTTACATTGTTTTTTATTCCAAAGATAACCCCCCAAATAATAATCGTGAAAGTGATAAGCAGAAACATCAGGTTGATGGTTCGCTGATCTTTTTTTGTTAAAAATTGCCCGATGTATCTGAACTGACCCCATCTTGGAATAAAACGCGGATGAATTTTCTTTAGTAATTTTTTATCTAAATTAGACGAAACAATTTTGATCTCGGGAGTTTTTTCGCGAGAAGATTTTAACCAAAAGAAGAATTTGTGCCAATTCATAGCGTGCGCTTAACCTCGGTTAGAGAGTTGAGCTTAATTTAGATAGCGAGACGAATTAGAGAGAATAAGAAAAAGATGGCGCTCAATACAATGGTGGAAGTGTGCAGAATTTTTTCCACTCCGCGTTTAGTGCTGTAAATATTGCTGGATCCGCCGAAAACACCGCCAAGGCCCGCGCCTTTTTGCTGTAAAAGAATTATGGCTGTAAGCAAGCCGGCCAAAATAAGCTGGACGATATTGAATATTGTTGTAGTCATAGATTCGTGAAGATGGTAAAAGTATAAATAAGTATATCATATATTTAAATGTTTGTCAATTTTTGGAATACTTTGCGCCGGTGAGTTTGTTATAGCTTGGATTTCGTAGTATAATTATTGTGTATTTATGGCCTTCTATTATTTTAAGTTTAAGTGGTATCAAAAATGGTGGGGCATTACGCTTCTTGGCATGAGCGGATTGCTGGCCGCTTTGGTTCTATTTTTTGCCGGTTTGACCGGGTATTATTGGTGGCAGATAAAGCAAGGCAATGGGTTGGCGCGGGCGCAGCAAATTTTTGCCGGGTTTGACAGGTCGGTAAAGGAAGGCGCGCGAAGCAGCGCTGTCATATCAAGGGAAAAGTTGGAAACAAACGACGACCCGTTTTTTGGCAATCCAAACGCGAAGATTGTGATTGTGGCGTTTATGGATTTTAAATGCCCGAATTCTAAAAGCGCTTATCCGATCATAAAAAAATTATTTGCAAAGTATGGAAATAAAATAAAATTCATAATCAGGGATTTCCCGGGCGAATCAATTCATCCCGGGGCGACAAAATTGGCGCAGATGGCCTCTTGCGCGCAGGCGCAGGGAAAATATTGGGAAATGTCGGATTTGTTTTTTGAGCAACAAGACCAGCTACCAATTGTTTGGATCGATTCGGACATGGAAAAATTGACCGGCGACGCGGGAGTGAATTATAACGAGCTGGGCATGTGTTTGAAATCTGGAAGCGCCACTGTGGAGGTTAATAGGGATTACGCCGATGGCTTTATGGCTGGCGTGTCTGGCACTCCGACATTTTTCGTGAATGGAACGAAAATCGAGGGAGTGGTAACTTGGGACGCTTGGGAGAAATTTATGAAAAATTATGAGTGAGATTTTTTTAATCAAACGTAAAATAATCGCGATTTTAATATTTGGGTGGCTGGCATTTTTTCCATCCATAGCTTTTGCCGCCGTTGATACCAGCGGTAAACTTCCGGCTTTGAACCCAATTTGCTGGAGAAGAGACCAGTGCGACGAGTTCGTAAGCAAAAATTTTGGGGTTAGTAAAAGTACCTGGGCGGGGAACGAAGATCCTTGTATCGGCGCTGATTGGGGCAAGTGTTTGCCGGCCGGATCCACCGCAACTTCCATTTCTCTTGGCGGAAAATCAAATTTCGCCCATATTGGCGTCTATATTTTAACAATTTATAAATATTCGGTAAGTATTGCCGCGGTTTTGGCGGTTTTGATGATCATTTTTGCCGGAGTTCAGTGGATTACTTCAGGCGGAAACAGCGAGGCGATTACGAAATCAAAGAAAAGAATCGGCGGGGCGGTTATTGGACTCTTTATCGCCTATATGTCATTTTTTATTTTAAATACCATAAATCCGGCGCTGGTTAAATTAAGATTGCCGCAGGTGTACCTCTTTCGTCCTTTTACTATGATGCCGGAGTTTTGTTCGGAAGTTGAAGAATCTAAAGAAGGGAAAGTAAAATTTATGCTGGCGGCCGGTACCGATAAAAAAAATGAAAGAGCGGAAATTAAAATAAATAATGCCGTTGGTAAAAGCGAAGGGTATAAATGGAGTTACAAAGAATCTCCGGAAATGTTTTGGTGCGCGAAAAGGTTTTTTGCGGAAAGTGGTGGTCAAACATCATGTTGGGGGGATTACTGCGAAGTGGTTGAAGGCGGTGGAGGGAGGAAGATGTGTTTAGATTGGGAGAGCGGGTTTACTTGTTTAAACGCAAATGTAGGCGGAACAATAAGGAACACTGCTATTATAAAAGATAATGTTATAGCCACTATTGTGACAGAGGAATGGGAGTCCCCGCCAGTTGAGCGAGTCTGGCTTATTGGTTATTGCAATAAAAAATTTACAGCTCTGGAAGCGAAGTATAGTAATTTTTTCTACGAAAAGACCGTAGAATTGGGAGAATGGCTTGGCGATGATGGATACGCAGAAGAAATGTCTGACGGAGGTATTTTGGTTGGAAAAGGAGAAATTGCAAATTTGCCTAATAAACAAGTATTTTATATAAAAATCTCAGAAGTAGCTATAGAACAGATGTCTGAATTTTGTCAAGATGGAGGGACAAAGGGATATGTCCTGCAGGCGTGGATGGATGAAGTCGCGGACAGTTTCGAAGAAATTCATTATATTGGCAGAGGCGGTGTTGACCTGGGGGATAAAGCAAGAGGAGGAGACACTGGTTTCTTTGACAGGCATGTTTATGATATAGATAATAAGTATTTTTTTACCTTAGACGAGATAAGGGGCACGCGGCAGAAAAGGGCAGGGGATGGAAGCGGAAACTACATAACTGAAGCAATTGGCGGTTTGCGGGTGAATTTTGACGCTTCAAATGTTTATGATATAGACAGATTTAATCCATTGTCGGGATTGTCAGGTGATGACTTGAGAAACAAATTTTACAGCAGGTATCTTAAATAAAACATTAATAATTCCACTGATTCAGCAATCGTTTCCATTCTGGAAGCGGTTGTTTTTTTGCTATCCCCGCGCCAGCGGTTGACATATTCCCAAAAAGTGATAGACTATCTCATCAATAGTTCTTCAGCAAAAATCATTTATGCAAGATAAGATAATCATCAAGGGCGCTCGCGTCCACAATCTAAAAAACGTTTCTCTTGAAATACCAAAAAACAAATTCGTGGTTATAACCGGCCTGTCGGGTTCGGGCAAATCCAGCTTGGCTTTTGACACTATTTATGCCGAAGGTCAGCGCCGATACGCCGAGTCCCTTTCTTCTTACGCGCGCCAGTTTATGGAAGTTCGCGATAAGCCAGATGTTGACAGTATTGAGGGCTTATCGCCGACCATCGCCATTGATCAAAAAAGTTATACTCAAAATCCTCGTTCAACCGTGGGCACGGTAACCGAAATTTATGATTACCTTCGGTTGCTTTTCGCGCGCGTCGGCCAGCAATATTGTCCGGATTGTGATATCCCGGTTTTTTCTTATACTCCGGGAGCGATTATGGAAGAGGCGAGGCGTCGCGCAAGAAGTGGTGGCGAGATTTTGGTTCTTGCTCCGCTGGCGCGGGACGAAAAAGTGAATCCCGAACAGTTGATTGAGAAAATAGAAAAATCCGGCTATGAAAATATCAGAATAAACCGAGAATTATTGAAAATTAACGCTCTGCCAAATTATGAGTTTTCTGAAAAGGAAAAATATAACGTTGAACTTTTGACCGGCAAAATTATTGATATAAAGAAAGATGACGTCGCTAAAATGGTTGAGTCGGCGCTTGATTTGAGCAATGGTTTGGTAATTTTGTCTGATTGTCATCCTGAACTTGTTTCAGGATCTACCAAAGCGACCACAAAGCACAACGAGATGCTGAAACAAGTTCAGCATGACAGTGTTTTTTCCACTTCCGGCTTGTGTCCTCAGTGCAGTCAGATAATGCCGGTTTTGGATATGCGCAGTTTTAGTTTCAACAGCCCATACGGCGCCTGCCCGCGGTGCACTGGTTTGGGCATAACTCAAGAGGTTGATCCTGAATTGGTAATCCCAAATGACCGGCTGACTTTGGCTGAAGGCGCGATTCAACCGTGGATGAGAATAACCGGAAATCAGAATTGGTATCATAAAATTTTAACCGTGGTCGCGGCAAAGCATAATTTTTCAGTTAATACTCCAATGAAAAATTTGTCCGCGAAAGCCAAGAATTTAATTTTAAATGGCACGGATGACGAACAGTATGATGTGGATGGAAAGAAAACGGTTTTTTCCGGCGTGATACCGAATTTGACGCAAAGGCACTTAGAAACAGATTCGGAATATGTTAGAAAAGAGATAGAACAGTATATGCGCGAAGCGGTTTGCCCTTCTTGCGAAGGTAAACGACTGCGCGGCGAGTCATTGGCCGTAAAAATAGGCGATTATACCATAGCGAGTCTTTCTTCAATGAGCATTGAAGAAAATCTGGATTTCTTTAAAAAAATAAACGGCAAAATTTCCGCGATTGCGAATTCCGGGCTAAACTCCGATCAAAAATCAGCGATTGCCAAACCGATTATTAAAGAAATAATGCAGCGATTAGAAAGTTTGTCCAAAGTCGGGTTGGATTATTTAGCATTGGTTCGCTCAATGAACACTCTTTCCGGGGGAGAAGTAACACGCACTAGATTGGCAACACAGCTTTCCACGGGTTTGATTGGAGTCATATATATTTTAGATGAACCCTCCATAGGTTTGCATCCAAAAGATAACAAGCAGTTGATTGATAGTTTGAAGTCTTTGAGGGACTTGGGAAATACGGTTATTGTGGTTGAACACGATCCGGCGATGATGCTTGCGGCTGATTACATTGTTGATGTCGGTCCGGGAGCGGGTGTGGGCGGCGGAAAAATTGTCGCTTGCGGCGCGGTGGCGCAAATTAAAAAAAATAAAGAATCTTTGACCGGGGATTATCTTTCCGGAAGAGAGAAGGTAGAATGTGAACGGCGGATTGTCCGGCAAAGAAAGAAAAAACAGGAGTTTTTGAAAGTTGTCGGGGCCGGCGCCTTTAACTTAAAAAATATTGACGTGGAGATACCTCTTGGGAAATTAGTTTGCGTGACTGGCGTATCCGGCTCCGGAAAGTCAACTCTAGTGATTGATATTTTAGGCAAGGCTTTGTCAAAGCATTTTTATCGGGCGAAAGATGAACCCGGAAAACATAAAGAAATAAAGGGCATTGAAAATATAGATAAGGTTATTGCCATAGATCAGTCGCCGATCGGCAGAACACCCCGATCCAATCCGGCCACTTATACGGGAGTGTTTACCGCGATAAGGGATTTGTTCGCGGATTTGCCGGAAGCAAAAATGCACAGCTATGACGCGGGAAAATTCAGTTTCAATGTGAAGGGCGGAGGACGATGCGAGGCTTGCGCGGGCGAGGGTTATGTGAGAATACCAATGCAATTTTTGGCCGATGTTTATATTCAATGCGGGGAGTGCGCGGGCGCGAGATATAATCGCGAGGCGCTGGAAGTTCATTATTTGAATAAAAATATCGCTGATATTTTGAATATGACCGTTGAGGAGGGGCGTGAATTTTTTAGCGATGTGCCAAATATTGCCGAGAAGCTTAATTTATTGCGCGAAGTCGGGTTGGGTTATATGCATCTTGGCCAGCCGGCGACAAATTTGTCCGGCGGCGAGGCGCAACGGGTGAAGTTGGCCACCGAGCTTTCGCGAACTTCAACCGGCACCACATTATATATATTGGATGAGCCGACGACCGGTCTGCATTTTGAAGACATTAAACATTTATTGCAGGTTTTGAATCGTTTGGTTGAGAAGGGAAACACGGTTGTGATTATTGAACACAATCTTGATGTCATCAGGTGCGCCGATTGGATTATTGATATGGGACCGGGTGGAGGCAAGCACGGCGGAGAAGTAATCGCCGAGGGAACGGCGAAGGATTTGATGAAAAATAAGAAGAGTTGGACAGGAAAGTATCTAAAAAGTTTGTAAAGTCGATTCCCCGCTTGGGCGGGGTAGGGGTGGGTTGGCGGAATCGCAAGCAAACAAAAATCACCTAAAAGGGTGTTTTTTGTTTTTGATAACTGTGGATAACTACACACGTATCCAGTTTAGACACAATGAACGGTGAGTAATC
>JBBTQE010000054.1:0-15675 GCA_038065775.1 Patescibacteria group bacterium | reverse complement strand
TTGAGGATTTTTTCAAGCGCAAGATGGCAGAAGAAGAGACAAGAGTCGTAACGCTTTAAATCAAAAAGTCCACGCGCTGTTTTCCAATCACGTTCGGCGGAGTTTAGCCAGAACAAAATGATGTCGGCAAAAGTTACCATACGAGTTAAGAATATCATAGAAAAGAAGAATAAACAAGCGTACTGCAAAAAGGTTGATTAAGTATGGTATAATAAAATTAAATTGAAAAAGGAGAATTATGTTTCTGTCAAACAAACATTCTTTTTTATTAATAAGATCGGAAATTAAAAATCCGATTATTCAGTATAGCATTCAAGAATCTGTGACAAGTTTGTCCCGACGTGTGGGTCTGGATCCAGAAGTTGCGTCGGAACCACCATCCTCATCCATATCAGATTTTGATAATCCAATAGCCGGTTCACTATTTTTACCTAAAAAAGCCGATGCTTTGATAATGGGCAGTTCGCCTACAACAGGAGTGGTCGGTGTTAAAAATTCAACCAACGCGAGAATCAATCCCGCGACAGAAGAAACCTTAGATGAGGTTTTGAAGAAGACGGATTTATCTTTGGATGCGGGAGTCCTGCAAGTCAAAGTTACTGCCGTGTCCGGCGCTGGCTCAAGCAGTTTTAGTAATTCAGCAAATACGCCAACAAGCGGGAGGGTAGACGATACCACACGGAACGTGTGGGTTGACGTAAAAGCAATACCATCAACCGCCTCAACCGAAACCACGTTGCAAACAATTTCTTTCGGCGGTAAACAATTTGCCCTTCGTCTGGCAACGGATGGTAATGTTGATTATGTGGGCGAAGCGCTAGCTGGGATATTACCTGATGCCACCGGATGGCGTATAAAAAAGATTGACAGTACTACCGGTATAATTATCACCTGGGCCGACGGTTCGGCAGGTCTTGATAAAATTTGGGATAATGGTGTAACAAGTTATACATCATATACTTATTCATAATCCCTCACTCAGAGATCCTTCGTTGATGCCGGTTCGAGAGATACCATTGAGCCGGTTGTAAGCGGTTTAGCGAAGGAATACAAAATAGAACCAAATTCTCAAAGTTTGGACTGGAAAGTTGGAGAAATTTGGCCGGGAGAATATTACATCAAAGCGTCAAATATTAATGGTTTTGTCTTAAGAAGTGGCATTTTTATGATAAAAAAGATGCCAAAAGATATAAGTATTGATGAAAAACAAAAAATTTGCAAGGAATCGAAAGGTTTGTTTTAATTCGATGGAATTCATCCCGCGCCCCTCTGGGCGTTTTTTAATTTTGGCGCTTGAGGTATTCTTTAGTAACCACGTGGATTGTTTGCGTGTATTGGCATAGTAGAGTCAGTATTCTATTTGTGTTGATATGGGCGCCGGAGTATGATAACATATTCGTTATGCGGAGAATTTTTTTAACAACTCTATCCTTTTTGGCGATTTTCGGTTTTGCCAGTCAAGTTTTTGCGTTGGATTTTACTCCCCCCACATTTAAAGATACTTCGTATTTAGGAAAGTATGTCGGCCAATCTGTTGCCGATCCCGTCATAATTCCTCTGGGAAGTTATAAAGACGTAACTATCAAAATAAAAAATGTCGGCAAGTCCGTTTGGTATAATACGGGCTCTAATTATGTTTCCGCGTATACTGTAAATCCGAACTATCACGCGAGCCAGTTTTCAGGTTCGGGTTGGATTTCAAAAAGTCAGCCGGCAAAAATTTTAAAAACAATAAAGCCGGGCGAGACAGCGGAAATTAAAATCAAATTGTATGGAAATAAAGCCGGCGACTTCAAAGAAAATTTTTATTTGGCGGCGGAAAATAAGTCGTGGATTCAGAGCAGTTATTTTTATCTTAAAATAAAAGTTACGCCAAGTCGGACTTCGGACCTTGGGCTTAGGACTTCGGCTAGCGAGGACGCTGATGCGACCGGCAACTCAACTGGCGGGGAGCAAGATCAGGCCGAAGAAATTAATAAGGACTATGGCGCTAATTTATTGGCGTTTTCTGCGCGCGAGGTATACGCGGTCGGCGGCGAGAGGGTTGCATTCAAGGTTCGTTATTTAAATATCGGCGAGAAGGCATGGAATAATTATTTGTGGCAGGAAACGGGGAGTTCTGTAAGTAGCAGTTTGGAGATCGCCTCTGTATCAAAAGTTAAAACAGCCGATGAAACATGGTTGTCGCAAACAAAAATTATTCAAGAAGAAAGAAAAACCGCCTCCGGAGATGTCTTGGAAATCACTTATAATTTTCGCGCGCCTCCGAAAAAGGGCGTTTATACGGCGCGTTTCCAACTCATGGCCAATGCTCACACATTGGACGGCGGAACTTTGGAATTGCCGGTTACGGTTACAGCGGACGCTCCGTCCGGTTACACGGAGCCTGTTTTTGCCAGCAATCGCCAGTTGATTCAAGAGCCGAATATTCGCGTGGGACTGTATAAGGCGACAGGTCCGGTGCAATTTCAATCTCAATTTTTATACGATGTTTATTCCGGAGAAATAAAATACGGCACGCTTCCGTTTAACGAGCTTGCCACCATTTCTTATTTTGATGGGCTTTATACTTTTAAAAGCAACAGTATAAATTTTAACGCGCGCGATCCTGTTAAATTTATTCCGCCCGACTTTTCCAATTATTTTACGCTTGTAAATTACGACAGGCATGTGTCTTGGAAGGGAGCGAAAAATTTTAACATGTATAGGGGCGTGATGGAATTTAAATACTCTCCAAAAAGCGACGCGCCATTTGTGATAAATGAATTGCCTTTGGATTTGTATATTGCTGGAATCGGGGAAACCTCAAATGGGGCGGCAATGGAATATATAAAAGCGATTTTGGCGGCGGCAAGAACCTATGCTTACTATCATTTAAATAACGGAGTGCCGGCTGACCAGAGAACTTTTGATGTTGTTGCGACCACGGCCGATCAATTGTATTTGGGTTATAATTCTGAAGTTTTGATGCCGCGAGTGGTGCAGGCCCAGCAGGCAACTTATGGCGAAATGGTTACTTACAATACCGCGCCGGTCGTAACTCCATATTTTGGCCATTCGGATGGGCGCACAAGAACATGGAGTCAGGTTTGGGGAGGAACAGATAAGCCGTGGTTGCAAAGCGTGGAGGCAAAATATGATGTCGGATTGCGAATGTTTGGCCACGGAGTCGGCATGAGCGCGCGCGACGCGGCGCAAAGAGCCGATAAAGACGCGTGGACTTATGATCAATTGCTAAAACTTTACTACACCGGAGTTGAAGTTGAAAAAATTTACTGATCGTGAAATTTTTTATCTTCCGCCGCCAAGTCCAGAATCATCCGCCTTAGTCCGTGCGGATTTGGCACGTTACGAAAAATAAATTTCGGCACCGCGCTGGCGGTTTGCAGAATAATGTCGCCGTAATTAAAAATAGAGGGAAATATTCCGTGGATTTCTGAAGACGTGTCTTGAATTTGGTATAAATCCACTTCGGACACTGTTCTGGCAAACAGTGTTTTTTGTTGGATGTCTAACAGCCGGTCGTTTGTAACAATCCACAAGTCCAAATGAAATTCAACAAAATATGTGTAGAAAAACAGGATGACGGATAAATAATATATGCTCGCGAACAAAATGCCGATAGTGTAATAAATCGGATCTTGAAGATACCCGCTCGCCGTATTTATCAAAAGCCAATAAATTCCGAGTGGAATGGCGAGCAGTAAAATAAAAAAAATAATCATCGGCAAAAATGTTATCCAATGCCTGCGCACGATGCGCGCAATTTTTTCGTATCCTTTTTGATTTAAAAGTTTGTTTACATTCATAATTGAAATGAGTGAGTAAAATATTTAGCTTGCTAAAATATTTTCGAGCGAATGAGTTTATATGAATTGATCGTGTCAATCCATATAAGAGATTTGGTTAAAAAATATTGTTTTCGCCGCCTCCCAGCCACGAACTGTTCCAAATCGTTATTTGTCGCGTCCAATCGGTTCCTTGCAGAAAATACCAAGTGCCGAAGAGCGTAAAGCCAACAAGCGCCAAAACGAAAAGTGACGCGAGAAAACTTGAGATAGTTGTTGTTCCGGTTAAAATTATGTGAAAAAAATTTATAGCGTAGAAAATTGTCAGAATCGCCAAAAGGATAAGAAAGATGATTAGAAAAAAGGATAGGGGAACGGTGATCATAGGTTTTAAAAGTTAAAGAAGTGATTGAATTTTTGGTTCATCAAATCCAAGGTGTTTGTAAGCGGCCGAGGTTGCTTTGCGCCCTCTAGGCGTGCGCTCTAAAAATCCAAGCTGTAATAAAAACGGTTCGTAAATTGTTTCAATCGTATCCATTTCTTCGCTTATGGCCGCCGATAAAGTGTTTAATCCGGCCGGGCCTCCGCTAAATCTTTCTATTAGGGCCGAAAGTAATCGGCGGTCTATTTCATCTAGGCCAAGCTCGTCAATTGAAAGCATGCTCAAGGCCTCGTTTGCTATATTTTTGTTGACTGCGCCGTCATGGCGAACCTGCGCGAAGTCGCGCACCCGTTTGAGCAAGCGATTGGCAATGCGCGGAGTTCGGCGGGAACGTTGCGCGATAAGTGATATGGCTTCGGGTTCAACTTGTGTGCTTAAAATTTTTGCGTTTCTGGAAATTATTTTTTCAATGTCATTGTTTTCGTAAAAATCCAAATGAAATGTGTGGCCAAAGCGGTCGCGAAGCGGGGCGGAAATTGATCCGATTTTTGTTGTTGCTCCAATTAGTGTAAAGCGGGCGAGTGGCATGCGAATTGTTCTCGCGGCCGGGCCTTTGCCGATAATAATGTCTAGCGCGTAGTCTTCTAAAGCCGGATACAAAACTTCTTCAATCGTTTTGTTCATTCTATGAATTTCGTCTATAAAAAGAATTTCACCATCTTGAAGATTGGAAAGAATCGCCGCTAGGTCGCCGACTTTTTCCAAAGCCGGGCCTGACGTGATTTTGATATTGCCGTTCATCTCGCGGGCAATGATGTTGGCAAGAGTTGTTTTTCCAAGCCCTGGATTTCCATATAACAAAATATGTTCAATGTTTTCATTGCGTTTTTTGGCGGCCTGGATTGAAATGTTTAGATTTTCTTTAATTTGCGCCTGTCCGACAAAATCCGCCAACGATTGCGGCCGCAGAGTTACATCAAAAACAACCTCTTCGGGTTCAACCTGGGGCTGGGTTAATCGTATTTGCTCTTCGTTTTCTGTCATATGTGTTTGTCATCCCGAGTGAAGGTCGCCTAAGGCGACCGAAATCGAGGGATCCCTCCGCTTGCCTTCGGCTCGGTCGGGATGACAGATTAAGAATGCTTTAATTATATGGTAAAGCCGAGCGGTTGACAAGAAGCAATTTTTTGAAAAGTGAGTGGGCGACGGCGGGGCCTTCTTTTTTTAAACGGAGTTAGTTGACAACTTATTAATTTTATGATATACTAAAGTTGTCAACTTAAACACCTAAGGTTTAGTATGGAAATAAAGGAACTCATCGTAACACAAATCAAGAAACAAAAACAGTTGCGCGCGTCTGAAATCATTAAACAGACGGGTTTTTCGCGCACATATGTTAATCGGGCGTTTCAAGAGCTTAGAGACGAAGGAAAAATTCTGCTTATTGGGAAAGCGAACCGCGCGGTGTATGTTTTGGCGGAAAAAGAAGCGATTTCCAGAGCAAAAAAACCGGTGCTGAAATTTCGCGGCGAATTTGTCAATAAAGAAATTAGCGAGGAAACGATCTTAAAGGAGGTCAAGGATCAGACGGGTATTTTTTTTGGCCTAAAACATAATGTTGAGGAAATTATTAACTATGTCTTTCTGGAAATGGCCAATAACGCGATCGAACATTCTCGTTCGCCGGTTATAAACGTAACAATGGAAAGGGGCAAGTCGGATATTTCTTTTACAGTTGCGGACTCGGGAGTCGGTATATTTAATAATATTAAAAAAAAGTTCAAGTTGCCAGACACGTTATCGGCTGTTCAGCTTTTGCTAAAAGGCAAACAAACAACAGCGCCAAAACAGCACACCGGACAAGGCATATTTTTTTCATCCAAAATCGCCGATAGTTTCTTAATTAAAAGTTCGGGCAAGAAAGTGCGGTTTATCAATACTGGAGATGTTAATGATATTTTTTTGGAAGACGCAAAAGCAAAAAAAGGAACGATCATATTTTTTGTTATATCCAAAGACAGCCGTAAACGACTGAAAGATGTTTTTGTTCAATATACCGAGAAGGACACCTTTGAATTTTCTAAGACTAAAGTGGCTGTGTCGCTGTATAAAATCAGTCGGAATTTGCTTTCTCGATCGGAAGCGCGCCGGGTGGCAATGGGATTGGAGGATTTTAAAGAAATTGTTTTGGATTTTAAACATGTAGAGACGGTAGGGCAGGGTTTTGCCGATGAAATATTTAGAGTATGGCAAACGGCACACCCAAAAAAGAAAATAATTTATATAAATGCCAATGAAAATGTTGAGTTTATGATTAAAAGGGTGTAGGCAATTTTTTTAAGGGATTTTATTTTGACTCCGCTCCGCTTTTGTTATATTGTTATTATAGACCAAGGAGGGATTGAAACATGGCTCAAGAAACGACGCTCCTGCCCTATATCTGTTACGCTCTCACTGAACTCCGGCCAGAAAAGAGGGATGCGGCCAAGGCGTTCTACGTTCGGGTGGCCGAAACATGCGAGAAAGTCCTCGGCATTCGCGGCTTCGTTCCGCACGAGCACTACGATCCGGTCGCGCACGCCAACTTCACTCCACACGAAGTGGATGAAGCCGAGCGGCGTCAGGTGTGTGAGCGCACCTCGGTCGTCATCGTCGTGGCTCTCGCTCCGTCGTGGGGAGGCGGAATTGAGGTGGAGATGGCCAACCGGTATAGCATCCCCGTCATCATCCTCTGCGAGAAGTGGAAGCTCGAGGAGCGGAAGATTAGCCGCCTGTTGTTGGGCAACCCGGCCGTCCGCTTGGTCATCGCCTTCAGGAACGAGGATGACGCGCTCGAACAGCTCGCTGATGCGCTACGCCGGCTCATCTTGAAACAGCCGCCAGTCATCGTCGAGTCCGCGTGAAATGCTGATGTCAAGCGATTTGGGGGCGCTTGTCGAGTTATTTTCTCGGTTCGCGTCTCTAGAGCAGTGATCGTTTCACTGTTCCAGAGAGCCGAGAAATATTTAAAATACCGCATCAAGCCGATGTGGTATTTTAATTTTAAATTTTTGGCAAACTTGACTTTAAATCTCCAAATGTTACTATATATAAAATTTTTAAACCTCAAAAATATAATATGCGAAGCTCGCAATTAAACAGAGTCATAAAATTGTTAAGGAGGACAGGAGAGAAAGTGATGGTAATGGATGATGAATCCGACGAAGTAATGATGTTGATGAATTTGACTGATTACGAAAAAATGTTAAGCGGGAGTCGCGGCATTGAAAAAATGACCGAGGAAGAGCTTTTGGAAAAAATAAACAGAGACATCGCGATTTGGCGGTCAAGCAACGAAAAAGATGAAGCGGATATTGAGGAGCCTGAAAAAGTTGAACCAGAACGCAGTCCGATCGTTTCTGAAAACAAAACAAATCATATTGAGCTGGGCAAAGAAGTAAAATTGAGTGAAGAATTGGGGAGCGAAGGGAGCTTTAAAGACGTGGCCAGCGAAGAAAGCGGCGAGGAAGAAAAATTTTATATAGAGCCGGTTGAATAATTTGGCTAAAGTTATTAACAACTTGGCTCTTGCCAAATTTTTTATTTCTGGTATAATCAACCAACAGAGAAAATATAATGTTAAAAGCATTTATTTTTTATCTAATTTTACACAAAAATACAACGGCTGGACAACAAATCTGTGCCGACCACTCGGTTACAGTGCCGTGTAAGGACTAATACTATGGCAGAGTTCTTAAGAACCAAGCCACACGTAAACATTGGTACTATTGGTCACGTAGACCATGGTAAAACCACATTAACTGCGGCTATATTGCAGGTTTTGCGCACTCGCGGCGGCACGGCTCAAAACAAGTCGGTTGACGATTTGGATAAATCTCCGGAGTCAAAAGCCCGTGGTATTACCATCTCTACAGCGCACGTAGAGTACGAAACAGACAAGAGGCACTATGCTCATGTTGACTGCCCGGGACATGCTGATTATGTAAAAAACATGATTACCGGCGCGGCCCAGATGGATGGCGCTATTTTGGTTGTTTCAGCGGCTGATGGCCCAATGCCTCAAACCAGAGAGCATATCTTGTTAGCCAGACAGGTAGGCGTGCCTTACATCGTTGTTTTCTTAAACAAGGTTGACCAGGTTTCCGATTTGGAATTGATCGACTTGGTAGAAGCCGAAGTGCGCGATCTTTTAAAGAAGTATGAATTTCCCGGCGACACCACTCCGATAATCCGCGGTTCCGCCTTGCAGGCCTTACAGAATCCTTCCGACGAAACAGCCGCCAAACCAATTTTGGATTTGATGAAAGCAGTTGATGAATATATTCCTCAACCACAGCGCGACATAGAGAAGCCTTTTTTGATGCCCGTTGAGGACGTGTTCTCAATTGAAGGTCGCGGCACAGTAGTAACCGGCCGCGCTGAAAGAGGCATAATCCACATCAACGACGAAATTGAACTTGTTGGTTTGAAAGACACGCAAAAGACAGTCGTTACCGGCATTGAAATGTTTAACAAACAGTTGAAAGAAGGCCAAGCCGGCGACAACGTTGGTTTACTGCTTCGCGGCACCAAAAAGGAAGAAGTTGAACGCGGCATGGTTATCGCCAAGCCCGGTTCAATCACTCCTCACACGGATTTTGAAGCGCAGGTATATATCTTGACAAAAGAAGAAGGCGGAAGACATAAACCTTTCTTCAAGGGCTACAAACCGCAATTCTATATCAGAACAACTGATGTAACCGGCGAAGTTGAATTAGCCGCTGGAACTGAAATGGTAATGCCCGGAGATACCGTAACATTCACAGTTAAATTAATCGTTCCGGTCGCCATGGAAGAAAAAATGAATTTTGCTATCCGCGAGGGTGGCAAGACAGTAGGCGCCGGTGTCGTAACCAAGATTCTTAAGTAATGAAATTAAGCCCCCCGATAAAGTCGGGGGGCTTAAAATAGCTCTTTAATTATGACAACAGCACACGTGGCAAGCGCAAAGAAAGGAGCGGAAGAAGGGATTGTCAGAATCAGAATTAAGATTCGCGCCTATGATAATAAAATTATTGATCAGGCGACAAAAAATATTATTGATACTGCCGAAAGAAACGGGGCGCAGGTAGTTGGCCCGATTCCTTTGCCAACCGAGAAGACGAAGTTTACTGTTAATCGCTCAACTTTTGTGCATAAAAACGCCAGGGAGCAATTTGAAATGCGCGCGCACAAGAGATTAATAGACATTCTAAATCCGTCAGCCAAAGCCGTTGACGCCTTGATGAGTTTGCAGGTTCCGGCTGGTGTTGATATAGAGATTAAGATGTAATCTATGTAATCGGTTCGCTCGCACAATGAAAGCGTTGCTTTCATTGGCTACTCGCTGCCGATTGTAGAGATTAAAATGTAATTACGGACTCTTGACAAAAGTTGGGAGTTGCAGTAAAATCGGGGTAACAAAAAGTTGATTCAGGCCAAGTAAATAAGATCCTTTGTGGAAAACATTTATAAGGCCGGAAGAAACAGGAGAAAAATTATTAAAAATTCATAATCACAGCCATTCTAAGTAGATCCTGAAACAGGTTCGGGATGACAAGAAGGCTAGAAACGAAAGCGTTGTTTTGCGGAAGTAAAGAAAAAACTGCGTTTTTGTTTCTAGTTTTTGTTTAGGAGAAAAGTTTTCAATATGAAATTCATTTTAGGAAAAAAGATAAGCATGACGCAGGTTTTTTTGCCAAACGGAAAGGTTGTTCCTGTCACAAAAGTTCAGGCCGGCCCTTGTCAGATTGTTCAAGTAAAAAATGAAAAAAAGGATGGAGCGAAATCTGTCCAGATTGGTTTTGGCGAAGCCAGAGATAAGTGCATAGCAAAGCCCCAGCTCGGGCATTTAAAAGATTTGAATCATGTAAAAAATTTAAGAGATTTTGGAGTAGATAATGGTTCGGATTTAAGAAGAGGCGATGTAATAACGGTTGAAACATTTACAGCCGGAGACAAAGTGACCATAGTCGGCCAGTCAAAAGGCAAGGGCTTTGCCGGTGTAGTGAAACGGCATCATTTTCGCGGCGGTCCCGCATCGCATGGCCACAAAGATAACTTGCGCATGCCCGGCACCATTGGCGCGGGCGGTGTTCAGCGGGTGTTCAAGGGGCAAAGAATGGCCGGCAGAATGGGTGGAGACAGGGTTACTGTTAAAAATTTAGAAATTGTTGAAATACATCCGGAAGTAAATGAATTGTATATTAAGGGCGCTGTTCCTGGTGGGCGCAATGGGTTGTTGCTTATCAGCGGTGAAGGGGAATTAACGGTAAAGAAGGCCGAACAGCCGACTGAAAGCAAGCCGGAAAGTAATGTATAATTTTGAAAAATCATTTCGTTTATGAAAGTTAAAGTCTACAATTTAGAAGGAAAAGAAACCGGAGAAATGAATCTTTCAGACGCTATTTTTGCCGTAAAAGCAAAACCGGAAGTTGTACACCAGGTTTTTGTTTCTCAAACCAATAATCAAAGAGAGCCGTGGGCCGACACAAAAAATAGAGGCGAAGTACGCGGCGGCGGCAAGAAACCATGGCAACAGAAAGGCACCGGCAGAGCTAGACACGGTTCAATCAGATCTCCGATTTGGAAAGGCGGAGGAGTCGCCTTTGGTCCTCTTTCAGAGAGAAATTACAAATCAAAAATTAACAAAAAAACACGCAGACTTGCTTTGAAAATGGTGTTGTCGGATAGGGTGAAAGATGGAAATTTTTTGGTTGTTGATGATTTTAATTTCGCCGAACCAAAAACAAAGTTATTTGTGAATTTCGTTAAGAATTTACCTACAAAAATTAAAAAGTTTTTAGTTTTGACTTCCGGTAAAAATGAAAATGTGATGACAATGACTCGAAATTTAAAAATCGTAAAAACAATACGCGCCGAAGACGCGAGTGTGATGGATGTTTTATCAAAGGGCGCGGTTTTGACCAGCAAGGCCGGCGTTGAAGTGATTGAGAAAATTTTAAAGTAAAAGATTAAAATCGTATGGGTTTGTTGAATAATTGGCTGAACAAAAAAAAGAAAGAACAGTTAAAAAAAACCGGTGATAAGCCGGAAGTTAAGGCAGTTGTAAAAAAAGAGAAGGAAGCCAAGGGCGCAAAAACGGAAAAGGAGACAAAGCCAAAGAAAATTCTACCTGCCGGAAGCAAAGCGTACCAAGTTTTAATAAGACCATTGGTTACTGAAAAAAGCGCGATCGCCGAAAGCGCGAATAAATATAGTTTTGAAGTTTCCGGTTGGACAAATAAAATACAGATTAAGCAAGCGATTAAAGAAATTTATGGGATAGCGCCGACAGATGTTAATGTTATCAATATGGAGGGCAGGGCGGTTAGATTCGGTAGAGCCCAAGGCCGCAGGTCGGGTTTTAAAAAAGCAATTGTAACTTTGCCGCAAGGTAAGGTGATTGATATTCACGCTGGAGTTTAAGATAGTATGCCTATTAAGATATACAAACCAACAAGCGACGGACGACGCAATTCAAGCGTTGATGCTTTTGACGATATCACAAAAACAGAACCGGAAAAATCTCTAATTGTTAGGATTAATCCAAAATCCGGAAGAAATAATCAGGGCGTAATAACTGTCAGGCATCAGAGCGGCGGAGCCAAGAAGTTTTATCGTTTGGTGGATTTTAAACAAAATAAATTTGGTATTCAAGCAGAGGTGATCGCGGTTGAATATGATCCGTATCGTGGTCCGAGAATCGCTTTGGTTCAATATACTGATGGCGTAAAATCTTATGTTTTGTGTCCGGATGGAATAAAAGTTGGAGATAAATTAATCTCCTCTGATAAAGCCATTGAAGCAAAAATCGGGAATCGTATGCCATTGGAATTTATGCCAGTCGGCATGTTTATCCATAATGTTGAATTAACTCCGGGCAAGGGCGGCCAGATTGTTCGCGGGGCGGGGTTATCAGCGCAGTTTTTGGGAGTTGAAGGAAAACATGCCTTAGTAAAATTGCCATCGGGCGAGGTTAGAAAAGTTTTGAAAGAATGCGCGGCCAGCATTGGCGCAATGGGCAACCCGGATTATAGATTGATTCGTTGGGGCAAAGCCGGGCGAAACAGGTTGAGAGGCATAAAGCCGAGAGTAAAAGGCAAGAACATGAACCCGGTTGACCACCCGCATGGCGGAGGCGAGGGTCACAGCCCAATCGGTCAGAAAAGAGGTCCGCAGACTGTTTATGGCAAACCGGCAAGAGGTGTTAAAACCAGACAGCCAGGAAAATGGAGCGATAAATTTATTGTTAAATCACGAAAATCAAAAATTGAGTAATTAAGCGCCTTGCTTTGCGGGGCGTGATTTCGCTAAATAAAATATGTCAAGAAGTTTAAAAAAAGGACCTTATATAGACCAGAGAGTGTTAAGTAAGGTTTTAAAAATGAGAGATAGTGGTAAACGGCAGCCTATCAAAACATGGTCAAGAGCTTGTGTTATTTCTCCGGAGATGGTCGGAGTGACATTCTTGGTTCATAATGGCAAAGATTTTATTTCCGTGCTTGTTGATGAAAATATGGTCGGGCACAAATTAGGAGAATTTTCGCCGACAAGGAAATTTGTAAGACATGGAGGCAAGATGGCCAAGGAAGAAGAGTCAGCCTCCGCAACGGCTGGAGCGTCTGCTTCCGTAGCGCCTAAGAAAGAAGAAAAAAAGTGACACTAGCCCTTGGCGGGCGTCGTGTCATCCTGAGCCCCATAGGGCGAAGGATCTAGATTATAAATTATGCAACAAGTAACAGCAAAATTGAGATTTTTGAGAATGGGACCGCGCAAGGTTCGTCTGCTTGCCGACGTAATACGCGGAAAAAAAGCGGTCAAAGCTCAAAACCTTTTAGTAGTAATGCCGAAACGCGCCGCAAAGCCGCTTTTGAAGTTGCTTAATTCAGCCATTGCCAACGCCAAGCACAATCATTCTTTGGATGTTGAAAATTTAAGAGTGCAAAGCATAACCGTTGACGGCGGTCCGGTTTTAAAACGATGGATGCCAAAAGCGCACGGCCGCGCCACACCGATAAGAGAAAGAACGTCGCATATTAATTTGGTTTTAGTTGATATCAAAAAGGAAGTAAAAAAAGAAGAGGAAAAGAAGTAAATAATTTTTATAGATATGGGTCACAAAGTCCATCCTAAAATTCATAGAATTCCTACCATTTATACTTGGGATTCAAAATGGTTCGCGAGAAATGGCCAAATGCCGCAATTGTTAAAGCAGGAAATTGGAATTAGAGATTTTTTAAAAAATAAATTAAAAGACGCTTTGATTGACGCTGTGAGCATAGAAAGAACCGTAAAAGATTTGACGATCAATATTTTGAGCGCTAAACCGGGCGTGATAATCGGCCGCGGCGGACAAGGGCTTGAAGATTTAAGAAAACAGATTGAGAAAAAATTTTTAGGCATGAAATTGAAAGTAAAATTAAATGTTCAGGAAGTTAAACAGCCGGCTCTTTCCGCGCAAATCGTGGCTCAAAACGCGGCTAGTGATATTGAAAGAAGACTGCCGTTCAGAAGAGTGATGAAAGGTGTTCTTGAAAGGGTGATGAGCGCTGGGGCTCTTGGCGTGAAAATTGCCATGGGCGGAAGACTTAATGGAGTGGAAATCGCTAGAACGGAAAAATTAAGCGCAGGAAAAATGTCGCTTATCACAATCAGAAGCGATGTTGATTACGCTTTAGTTGAAGCCCAGACGCTTTATGGGAAAATTGGCGTGAAAGTTTGGATATACAAGGGCGAGGCGTTCGGGCGAAGAGATAAGTTTGCTAAACAAGACGCGGGAGAGGAAGGCGCGGCAAAACACACAGCCAAGAAATCCGGCGAATAATATTTAGTATGTTATTACCAAAAAAAGTTTTACATAGGAAATGGCACAAGGGCAGACGAAGAATGCTTGGCGTTGCCACAAGAGCGAATAGTGTTGCTTTTGGCGAATATGGAATCAAATCTTTGGATCATGGTTGGATTTCCAGCAGGCAGATTGAAGCGGCTCGCAGAGTGTTGACCAGATATGTCAGAAAAGGCGGTAAAATTTGGATAAGAGTTTTTCCGGACAAACCAATAACTAAAAAAGGAAATGAAACTCCGATGGGCGGAGGCAAGGGGTCTCCTGATCATTATATCGCGGTAATAAAACCGGGCACAGTGATGTTTGAAATCGGCGGCATTCCGGGCGATCAGGCAAAAGAGGCTATGAGAATGGCCGGGTTCAAGATAGGAGTTAGAACTAAATTTGTAAAAAAATATTAAATATGGAATGGGCAGATATTAAAAATAAGAGCGAAAAAGAGCTGAAGGAAATTTTAGCCGAGCAGAAGCAAGAATTGCATTCGTTGCGTTTTCAGGTTAGAAGCGGACAGCTTAAACAGGTGCATAAAATTAATCAGGCGAAGAAAACGCTGGCAAGGATTACTATGCTTTTGCGCCAGAAAATAGCCGTGAAAAAGTAATTTTATTAGTATGGATTCTAAAACAAAACAAGTCAGAAAATTTGAAGGGAAAGTGGTCTCGGCTTCAATGAATAAAACCATTTCCGTGCGCGTTGATACAATGAAAATGCAGGAGAAGTACAAAAAATATTATAGGGTAAGCAAAAAATATCTCGTGCATGATGAAAAGAGCCAGGCAAAGCCGGGAGATAATGTGAGATTTGTTGAGTGCCGACCAATTTCAAAAAATAAGAGATGGAGGTTGGTTGAGGTTGTAAAATAACCCAGATTACTTCACTCACTCATTTTGAATATGATACAACACAGAACAATGTTACATGTCGCGGATAATAGTGGAGCAAAAAAATTACAATGCATCCGTGTTTTGGGTGGTTATAAGAAGAGATACGCGCAAATTGGAGATATCGTAACTTGCACCGTAAAGGAAGCGACGCCGCATGGAATGGTAAAAAAGGGTGAAGTTGTTCATGCCGTTATTGTCCGCCAGCATAAAGAAGTCCGCAGGCAGGATGGGACATATATCAGATTTGACGACAATGCCGCTGTTATAGTTGATAGAAAAACGCGAGAGCCAAAAGGCAGTCGTATTCTTGGCCCGGTCGCGAGAGAGTTAAGGGCAAGGGGTTTTCAGAAGATCGTTTCTTTAGCGCCTGAAGTTTTGTAATATATGTCTTGCTACGCAATCCATATAATCTCATTCGTTCGGAAATACTTTAGCAAGCTAAATATTTCACTCACTCATTTCGATTATGAAAATAAAAACAAATGACAAAGTAAAAATTATTACTGGAAAAGACGCTGGAAAATCAGGCAAGGTTATTCAGATTTTTTCAGATGACGAAAGAGTCGTGGTGGAAGGTTTGAACTTGATGAAAAAACATATCAGGCCAAGACAGAAAAGCGAGAAGGGGCAGATTATTGAACTGGCATCTCCGATTCATGTAAGCAATGTTAGTTTAATTTGTCCAAAGTGCGCGAAAGAAACAAGAGTCGCTTGCAAGGTAGAAGCGGGTTCAAAAAAGCGCATGTGCAAAAAATG
>JBBTQE010000053.1:0-1306 GCA_038065775.1 Patescibacteria group bacterium | reverse complement strand
AGTGTTTGTCATTCCCGCATTCTTCCTTGTCATTCCCGCGAAAGCGGGAATCCAGTGTATCACAAATATAATTATCAGTTTGACACTAGATTCCCGCTTTCGCGGGAATGACAACTTTATAATGCTGTTTTCGTATCACCAATTCCTGACCAAGAGTGAATAGGGCACTCACCGACCAATAAAGGGCGATAATCGAAGCCGCTTGCGGAAATTGCATGGGAATAAGCCAATAAGTGGAAGCAAAAGCCAAAATAGGTAACATATATTTCATTTGTTTATTCATCGAAGCCGCAAAATCTAATGGAGAAATGCCAGCCTGATTATTCACGGACACAGCCTTCACCTGTTTCATGGCTGGAGAATAATGAAGCTGAACAAATTGAGCAATCGCAGTAAATATAGCCAAAATAAAACTTGGTTTGGTCAAATCAATAAGTCCCAGAAATTGAGTTTTTACGATAGGGATAGAAATGAAAGAATAAAGATATTCCGGATTTATCGTTGGAATTATTTTGTAAAAAACAGAGAGAAGTGCCAGTAAAATAGGCAATTGAATGAAAAGAAGTAAGACGCCGGCAAAAGGCTTAACATTCCTAGTCTTATAAAGTTCCATAACTTTTAATGCTTGCGCCTGTTTATCATTCGCGTACTGCGCTTTTATCTTATTCGCCTCCGGCTCAACCTCCTTCATTTTAATTTGCGTCAGAATAGAAGCCTTCGAAAGATGAAACAATGCCAATTTAACGATAATCGTAAATATAACTACCGCCAAACCAATATCAATCCACGGTAAAATATCCATTATGCCGACTAAGCCGTTATATAAAGGCAGGAAAATGAAAGTATCGTACATTTCTTTTTTTACTTTTTTATCAAATTACCCTTAACCAACAAATCCCTGATACCATCGCGAACACTTTCGAAATCATAGCTAACTAAATCACTCCCTGAGAAGATAATAGCATGAATCCCCGAAATTATAGAGGGAAAAAATTCTCTTAAGACTCCATACATGCGCCTGCGTGCTCTGTTGCGAATCACGGCCTTTTTGGCAATCTTGACGGGTGCGACGGCGGAAATACGCGTATCCGGCTGATTTGTTATATAGCGTAAAACAAAAAGAGGGGAATTAACAACTTTCCCGTTTTTCATAACACCCAATACTTGCTTGGTAGTCAGTCTATTAGACTTTTTCAGCATATTAAACTGTTATGCGACGCCTGCCTTTAGCTCTACGCCTCGCCACCGCCTTCTTGCCACCGGGTGTTTTCATTCTCGCGCGGAAACCATGTGTCTTGGCGCGTTT
>JBBTQE010000052.1:0-13496 GCA_038065775.1 Patescibacteria group bacterium | reverse complement strand
GTTTTACGAAGCGTCTAAGAATCGCAAATAATAAAGATATCAAACCCAACAATATAATTCCGATTATTCCGCCAATTATCCATCCGGCAAAAACTACGATGCCGTATGTCACTACCACAATAAAAAATATTACATATATTGGCATTCTTTTTTTGTTTTGCTCCATATAAATTTACAGATAGATTATAGTGATATTATAGACCATTTTGTTTGACGCCACAAGACAAATTTTTCGTCGCATACGCCACGCTTAGAAACAAAAACCCCCACCAAAATTGTGGGAGTTTTTATTTATACATCCGACTACTCGTTAGCGCTCAAAAGTTTGAGCGTTAGCGAGTAGGTAGTCGGATGGTAGCACCGCCTATTCGTCCGCTTGATCGCGGAGACCCATCGTGGTGATGGGACTAGACGTTGATGTCGATGGCCAGTTCCTCCTTCAGAACCCTGTTGACCTCCCCGACGGGATCCGGCGCGTCGAGGATCTGCCGGCCCATGACGAGCTTGGTGGCGCCCGCTTCCATCGCCGCCTTGGGCGTCGCGATGCGCCTCTGATCGTTCGTGTTCTTGCCAGGCGAACGAATGCCCGGGATGACGAACTCCATCCCAGGGTACAACTCCTTCAGCTTCCCGACCTCCTCGGGGGAGCAGACGAAGCCGTGAACCCCGGCCCGCTTCGCGATGCTGGCGAGCGCGAGCACCTGATCCATCGGCGGGCGGCAGTAGATCTCGCCGCAGGTCTTCTCGTCGATGGAGGTGAGCACCGTGATTGCCAGCACCTTCGTGGGGGTGCCCTCGAGTGCCTTGACAGCCTGCTTGAGCGCCTCCTCGCCGGCGGACGCGTGCACGGTCACTGCCCAGGGCGGGCAGGCGCGCAGGCGCTTCACGGTGTTCCCCACCGTGTTGGGGATGTCGTGGCACTTCAGGTCGGCCATGACCGAGCCGTAGGCCGACAGCCGCGGCAGAAGGCGGCCGATGCCTTCGAGGAACAGCAGGTCGTTGACCTTGAGGATGCACCCGGTGGAGGAGATTGCGCTTACAACCGGCAGGATCTCTTCCCAGCTCTTGCCGTCCAGCGCGACCACGATCGGGTTGTTCTTCTCGTTCATGAGGCCTCCCTTTCTTTCATGTCATTGGTATGGTTCAGCTCGCCAGAGCGGCTAAGCTTTGTTATATATTTATCAAACCCCGAGCGGAAAGTCAATAGAAAAATTTTTGTACAAAAAAAGACCCCGACAATGTTTGGTAATAGGAAAGGAATCGAAGGAGGGGACGATTCCTCCTGCTACCAAACACTTTCGGGGCCTTCAAGAGTTGTCTTTACAAGACTATATTACTTATTTTTCGATTTTTGTCAAGGGGAGCGGCTATCTTTGCCGAGTTTTTATTTTACCGCCTCAACAATTTTGGCAAATATCGCTTCATGATTTTGAGCCAAATTAGCCAGAATTTTTCTGTCCAACCCGATGCTTTTTTTCTTTAATCCGTCAATAAGCCTGCTGTAACTCAAGCCGTACGCTCTCACAGCCGCGTTTATCTTTAATTGCCAGAGCCGTCTGTTGGTTCTCTTTTTAATTCTTCTGTCGACAAAGGCGTATTGGCCGGCTTTCATTTTCGCTGTTTTGGCAACTTTTATTTTTGATTTTCTGCCCCAGCGGAAACCTTTTGTGTATTTTAGAATTCCTCTGCGTCTTTTGGCGTGTAAAATGCCGCCTTTAATTCTTGCCATATAAAAAAATTACGAGTTAGGTAATGCCACCAACATCTTTTGTCTCAATGTTTGGCTTACAACCACATCCGACTTTTTATTTCTGCCCACTTTGCCGTTTTCTCTCGCGTTAAAATGATTTTGGCCGGAGGTGCGCTTCATAATTTTGCCGGTCTTGGTAACTTTGTATCGTTTTGCCGTCGCTTTGTGGGTTTTCATTTTTGGCATACTGTATAAATTATTTTTTCGCGATAATCGCGGTTATTTTGTTTTGCTGGAACTCTATTTCTTGCTCCATTCTAGTAGGCAAAGCCGCGTTTAAATCTTTCATAAATTTTTCAACAACTCCCCGGGCTAAAGGTTTTTGCTGAAGTTCTCTCCCTCTTAAAATAATTTCAATCTTTACTTTGTCTCCGCCGTTTAAAAATTTCATCGCTTGGTTTTTTCGTATTTCCAAATCATGAACTCCGATTCGGAGCGAAAGCCTGACGCCTTTGACTTCGGTAACATGAGCGTGCGCCTGCTTTTTTCGCTCTTCTTTTTCCTGCTGGTATCTGAATTGTCCAAAGTTGTTGATTTTTGCCACAGGAGGATCGGATTTTGGATTGATAAGCACCAGATCCATTTCTTGTTCTCGTGCCAGCCGAACGGCTTCCGCGGTCTTCATAACTCCCAAATTTTCTCCGTTGCTTCCTAAAACCAAAATTTCTGGAACGGCAATTCCTTCATTATGAAAAAATATTTTTTTTGGTTCCGGTTTGAATTTTCTGCGGGAAATCCTCATAAATAATTTATGTGACGCCCTGCGTCGTGGAGGTGGCGAGAGTTGAACTCGCGTCTAGATAGCTCTGACTAAACCTTCTACATGCTTAGTGTCCCTTGGTATTTCATTCGCGGGATAAAAGGGAACTAAAATCTCGCGAACTATCCGCTGAACTTCGCCATACAGCGCGCGGCGAAACTGTATAACTACGCTCGATGAGTGACACCGCTAACCGACTATCGAGTATTGTCGGCGCGATGGGCAGAGACCCTTAGGCCATTGCCGGAGCGAAAGCGTTCTGACCAAACAAGTTGGCCATCGCAACCTTCACTTTTGATAACAAGTTGGCACTTATTATATTTGCTTCTGCTATTTACGAGGCCAAAAGCCGCCTCGGCATGCCAGTTTAGCCGCAAGCCTCTATCGAAGCCCGGCACCCCCTTATGTGGCTTATTCTTTGCCAGCTCTTTCCAATTCTCTTTTAAGCTCTCTTTTTTTAATCGCTTCGCGTTTGTCGTAGGATTTTTTGCCGCGACCAACGCCAATTTCCATCTTAACAAGACGACCACTAGCATACACCTTTAATGGCACTATTGTCAAGCCTTGTTCCTGCGATTTTCCTTGCAGATAAGCAATTTCTTTCTTTTTGAGCAAAACCTCTCTGGTGCGAACCGGATCATAATCCGGAAGTTTGCCCGCCGGCTTGTATTTACTGATGTGCATGCCAATGACTGTCGGTTTTTTGTTGTGGAATGTTATGTAAGAGCCTTTTAAATTCGCTTGCCCATTTTTTACGGATTTGACTTCTTGTCCGGTCAGCACTAAACCAGCCTCGTATTTTTCAAGGATTTCATAGTCAAAAAACGCTTTTTTGTTTTCAGCTAAAGACATATTAAGTTGGATTATATCATTAATCGTTAAATTTATCAATCTTAATCCGGGAATCGGATTTATGTTGCTTTTCAATGAAAATTATTGTATAATCTAACTGTATCAAATATGCTAAAGAATATTTCTCTCCACCCAAAATTGCTCGCAGTTTTGGATTGTGTTGCCAATTTAGCGTTGCTTTGGTGGCTAAAACAAGCGAGCTCTTGGCTGGTAATCGGCATGTGGATTTTTTTTAGACTGGTTTTGTGGGCGATTGCCTTGCGTCTGGTTTATCATACGCCGGAGATAAGCAGGCTGAAGCATTTTGTTTCCCTGTTATTTTTAAGTTTTGGAGTTTTGTCTTATCTGCTGTTTATTGAATGGGATTTGGCTTGGAAATTATTTGGCGCGACTTTTATTTTCTTTTCCGCGTTTAGTTTTTGGATTTTGCCCGCGTCAAATGTCCAGTTTGTTTCTTTCGTGAAACCGCATTTGCGATGGAAATTTATCATGTGCGTTATTGGCATGGCGGGAATTTTTCAGGCGGTTGGCGCGATAACTTCTTTTCAAATTGCTTACACGGTCAGTGTTTGGGTTTGGATTTTTATAACCGCTTTTTTATCTTCAATTATCGCCGGTTGGTGGTGGCGCGAATATGGAATTGAGTTCAGCCCAAGATTTTGGAAATGGGTAGGCGCCTGGTTTGTTTTAACTTTTGAACTTGTCTGGGTTGTGCAAATTTTGCCTCTGGGACATTTGGTCAGTAGCGTGTTGTTAATTTGGTTTTGGTATATGACCTGGTTGCTGGCTCGGTTTAATTTGAGTCAGGAAGGCATTAATTGGAAAAAACAAATCGTGTTTCTGGGTTCAAACGTTGTTTTGCTTTTAACTTTTTTAATTTTTATAGTTAGATGGAAGTGATATGTTGCCTCCTCATTTGCCGCCAAAGTCGTGCGATATAGAAAATCATAAAAGATGGCATAGAATGAAAATTCTTGGGATTGTTGTCGTGTTTGGAATTTTAGCCGGAATGAGCGGGTCGGCAATGATGTTAGGGTGGATTTGGCCGAGCGTTGAACCGAGCGCGTGGGTGTCGCAATACACGCGTCCGGGATTTTCAAAAGATCAGCTGGAAGATCGTGTGGCCAGTGAAGCCGTATCAAAGATATTGTCCGTTCATCGGGGGACTATTGGTAGCGGCGCGGTCAATTCTCTTTCAAAAAAAATTGGAGACGCTCTTGTGATCGGATCTGACGGCTGGCTCGCTCTCTATTTTCCGTCTTACGCGGGCGATTTTAAAAATTTGAACGCCTTGTCGTCAAGTGGCACTGTTTTTCAGCCGGTTTCCGCCGTGTTTGATAAATACACCGGCATCCTATATCTGAAACTGGATAGCGGGCAGTTTAAAATTTTTGGTTTTGGAAATGATTTGGCGAATTTAGACGATGTTTTTGTTTATCAAGACTATTGGCGCCACGCGGTAGTCGTAAACCGCGAGTACTCCGCGATCTCAATGCCTCATTTGGACGCGTCTCCAATACTTGCGTTTGAACTGGACCAGCAGTTTGCGCCGGGTTCCATTGCGATTAATAATCAGGGCAGAATAGTTGGTTTAATTTCCGGCCGCGGTCTGCTTCTTCCGAGCGCGTATATTACAAATGTAATGCCTCAAGTTTTGTCTAAAAAAACAATATCTTATTTGTCTTTGGCTGTTGAAGGGTGGTTTAGCGACGAACAGCCGATAATCCGTCAAGATGAAAAGATCGGCGGGTTTATGGTTGCGAAAGTTTTAAATCAGGGAAATTTAATCAAAAAAGGCGATGTGATTTTAGAGATTGAAGGCCGCGTTGTTACACCTGAAAATTTATGGTATAATATTCTTAATAATAAAACTTTCAAGACAAAGGTTTTGCGAAACGGCAAAGAGATTGAGCTTGAACTGAAAACATCGGAAATAAACTTGTGATTAATAATTTAATCTATGTTTAAACTTCTTTGGAAACGCCGCAGACTTTTAATAATTTGGGGAGTGGTTCTCGGGGTCGTGTTCGCCGGCCTAAGTTTATTTTTTCCCAGGCAATATAGCGCGGACAGCCAAGTGTTGATTCTTTCCAGGGATCGCCTTGGCGTTGATCCGTACACGCAAGCGAAGTCGGCTGAAAGACTTGGCGAAAATTTGGCGCAGGTTATGAAGACCTCTGACTTTTTTAATAAGGTGATGAACACCAAGTCGTATCTGTTTGATAAAAGCCAGTGGACGGATCTTTCGGAAAGGAATAAGCGAAAGAAATGGACAAAGGATGTCGTGGCTTCAATGGTTTATGGAACGGGGCTGATGAATATCAGGGCATATAGTTATAATCCGGAGGAAGCAAAAAATTTATCCAACGCGGTTACGCAAATCGCGGCCGCTCAAGGCTGGGAGTATTTGGGCAATGATGTCGCGATTAAAGTTGTGAGCAGTCCTTTGTCGTCGCGGTTTCCGGCCCGGCCAAATGTTATTGTTAACATCCTGGCCGGATTGATTTTGGGCATGCTGATTGGGTCTTATTGGATAATAAAATACAGCAAGCATTTATTTAGTTAATTATTTTCTATGGCTGAATATAAATTTGATTTTTTGAGAAGTTTTGTTGACAAACTTTTGGACGAAACAGGTTTTGCTGAAATGTCCGAAGCTACGAGGGCGAAATATGTGCCAATGTTTATCGCCGAAGCGGAAAGAAGGCTTGGCATGGCTTTACTGCCTCTGCTTGGCGAAGAAAATATTGACGAGCTGATGCAATTAACTGACCAGGACGCTCCGACAGAGAAAATGCTGGAATTTTGGAAGAGCAAAGTTCCCAATTTTGAATCAGAGGTAAATAAAGTTTTGCAGAGTTTTATCATTGAATTCAAGCAAACTCTCGCGAAGACCGTTATTTAAATTTAAATTCATATGGGCTTTGCCGCATATATTCTCATTCGTTCATAAATAATTTTATTCAAAAATAATTAAGCAAACTTATTATTTTCTCATAATCTTATTTAATTCACTCATTTCGAATATGGGAGGGTTGCCCAGCGAGAAACAATTGAAAAAGAGGCAAAAAGACGCTGAAAAAAAATTGCGCGAGCTAAGAACTGCTCACGATGAGTTTGTCGCGGCTTGGGAGAAAATTTTTAAAGACGAGCGAGTGGCGATGAGCCAACTCAAAAGCCAGCTCGACAAAAAGAAGATCAAAAATATTTTAAAAACAATTGAAAACAAATAAAATAACCTATAATCAAAATGAGCGAATATAGTAATTTTAATTACTATTGAGCGAATGAGATTATATGTGGAACTATATGACCAGACCCGAATCATCAAGGCAGTTGGAGGGCTTAAAACCAAGGGATGTGAGGGAAAAATATCCGCCCGGAACGGAAGTGGTTGTGAACATAAAAGGAAAGTGGCAGGCCGTAAAATTGGAAGAGCAGGCTGTTTTAGAAGATGGAAAAATTAAAATTGTAACAGCCAACGAAACGTTGCACCTGGAAGAATTGCCGGATATTGTTGAGTTTAAAAATGGAGACACTATAACAGACGCGGGGCGGAATTTTACATTGGAAAATATATTTATAACCATAAAAGGAGCGATTGAATTTGATGTTAAAGAGCCGGGCGAAGACATAGTTAAATGGGTTTCGCAGGAATTTTTAAAATCATGGGATAAGACAACGAAATTGGAAAAAGAGATTGAGAATTTGTCTGGAGAAATTAAGAAAATAAGCAGAGCCAAACGGGAGGAGCTGAAGAAGCATGTTGAAGATCTTAAAAAAATATCGGCGGAGATTGCCGGCAATCTTCCGGGGCGTGTTAGCGATATTGCCAGTCAGAGCGACAAAAAAGTCGCGGAAGTTGTAAAAATAATCAGTGATTTGCACATAAAAGCCGAAAAAGCGATTGATTCTTTAAAATCAAAAATTATTGAAGCAAAAAACGCGCCGGAAGATGTTGGTGTTCCAAATTTAAAAACCAAGGAAGAAAAAAAATTGGCGGTGGAGAGCGAAAAGGCGGAAGCCGAGCGAAAGAGTAAAATGGCCGGGCTGTTAAAAAAACAGCTGGATGATGAAATTCAGAAAACAATTGTTCAGGTATTGGAACAGAAGAAAAAAGACAAATTGGAAAGCAAAATTTCAGGTGATCTCAAAAAATTTGAAAAGGCTACGGCTGAATGGGAAAAAGCCAGCAGACAATTTAAAACTGATGAATCAACCGCAAAGTTGCTCATAGTGAAATTAGAAAACGAAAAAAAGGCGCATGAAGAAAAATCGGAGATGGCTGATAATATATTGGAGGGCGTAAGGGGATTTGTTGAAAGACAAGCAAAGAACAGGGCCGATGAGTTGAAAGAGGGGGAGTTGCAGAGAAAAATTGTTAGCGCAAGAAATCATTGGGTCAGAAATGCCCCGCGTAACGCAAGAAGAAATCCGGCTGATTTTCCAGAAGGCAATGTCCAGTTGAACCCGGAGGAAAATAAGCGGTGTGAACAGCAGGCTTTTAATGAGATTAAAGATGAAAAACGAGCTGAATATTTTGTTAGTTTAATTAATGATAACGCGGAAATTTTAAGTGAAGTAAGCCAGAGACGCCGCGAAAAGGCCAAGAAAGAACATCTGCACGCGCTGTTGAACAAGCAACATATGGATTATGAAGATCCGGCGGCAATGGCCGACGCCACTTTGTCCGTATTTGAAAAACTTTTGGTTGAATGGAAAAAACCTTATACGGAATTGGATAAAGCAAACAACGATCTTAGTCAGCTGACGCAAAAATACGAAAAAGAACAGCAGAAGCATGAACCCGTCGTTCAAAATTGGGAACAACTACAGGAAAAAAATAAATTATCAAATGAAGAGTTGCCTAAAATAACTGAAGAAGCGAAAAAAGAAGGCGAGGTTGAGGCGAGAAATAATTTTATTGATAAAATTATTAAAAACAATAAAGATTTTAAAGCGGAAATTGATGGGCTTAGAATGGAGCGAGCCAGTTATGAACCGGATAGTTCGCTTATTAAAGATGGCGATTACAAAAAATTAGAGCAAAGGCGCGTCAATCTTGAGTTGCTGGACGAAGTGCTTAAACTTTGGGAAAAACCGGAGACCGCGGCAGAAAGCGCGCAAGCAGAAACTGAAATTTTTGGTTTTGATGTTGAGGTGGAAAAAATTAACGCCGAACTTGATAAGTTATTGGCTGATTTGCCAAAGTCAGAGGAGGGTTCGGTAAAAAAAGAATTTCTATCTCTTTATGAAGAATTACTTAAGTTTAAAAATGATTATTTGCCAGATGTTATTGAGGCGCTAAGTTCATTAAAAAAAGCTAAAGAGTTTGAACTTATCCACTCTGCCAGCGACACAGAAATTGAATCAGCAAAGGCCTTGAATGAAGAGCGAGAGTATTTTACAAAATACGCAGATAGTGAATTAAAAAAGTTTGCATATAAATTGCTAGTACTTAAAACAAAACAAAGTCGGGGAGAAAAATTTGAAAAAGTGGCAGAGGTTAGTCCGGTTGATTTGAGTTCGGGTTTAATTGAAGAAATTTTGATGCTTAAGCCGGAAAAATTGAGGGTCGCGTTGAAACAAATGTATGAGGGGGACGCGGGAGTTGCTTTTAGAGGATTGATGCCTGAAAGCGCGCCATCCAAAATAGACGCTGATACTCTCCGCAGATGCGGCATTAAAAATTGGGGTGAATTTAAAAAATTGTGGGACAGCAAGCTGGCCGGTGAAGTGGCAAAGAGCATGGAAGAAATGGCCAAACAAAGTTTGCTGAAAAAAATCGCAGAGGCGGTTACAGCTTTGGATCAAATCAAAGCATTTAAGGGGCAGTTGGCCACGAGAGCGGGTCTAAACGCGCTGTTAATTGGCGGTTCATCTTTTGGTTTGCGTGTTTTGTTTAGCGAAGCCAGCCAATTGCTTCAGGACGCGGCTGTCGTCGCGGGCGGGGCCGGAACCGGAGTTTTGAAATGGGGAATCTTTAGAGCAATAATGGGAGAGAAAAGCGGTTGGACAAAGAAGAGTAATAAAAAATTAGAAAAAGCAGGCGAAAGAAAGAAAGGTGGCATTATAGACAATTTGGTGGAAGAAATGATGAAAGGTTCTGCTATGACCAACGCAACCAATGCCCCGGTTGAAGAAAAAAGAGGTTTTTGGAGCAAAATATTCAGATTTAAAAAATTAACAGACGAAGATAAAAATATTTTAGATGGCATGCCGATGATCAGCAATTTAATGGCGCAAACGATCAGAGAAGCGACTGCCGGAAAATTGGTGGTGGGAGAAGGCGATGAAAAAGTTGAGTTAAAAGGAACAGCGCGACTTCGATATGAAAACGCTCTCGCCAGTCTTGATGTAAAAGATATTGGCGCCGAAAACGAAAAAAAGCTTGCTCTGGTTTTTCAAGAAATGAATGGAAGAGGAGAAGAAATTCAAAAATTGGCGAAACCAGATTGGCGATACTCATCTATAATAGATAAATTGGTTAATTATTATTCCGGAAAAGGAAGCCTAAAGGGTTCGATGGCTGCTAACGCCGGCCTGGCGAGTATCTTTGCTGTCTCCGGAGCGGTTCGCGGAGCCTTCGGAGCGGCAATGGGCGCGTATGGCGGATGGAAATTTGCGGAAATGAAACAGCTGAAATGGGAAGCGCAAGAGGGCAAGGTGAATTTAGCCGAAAAAATGAAAAATGTAAAATGGTTTACGAATAATTATGACGTCAAAAAAGGTTTCACGGCCGAGCAAAAAGTTCATTTTAGAACCGACCTTTTGTATTTGAAAAGGTTTTTGCACGGCAATGTCGCGAAAGAAGAATTGACAGCCGCCGTGAAAGTTACAGCTGAAGGTAGTCCGCAATTGGATGAAATGTTGCTTGGCCAAATTGAATCAATGGTTTATGAAGCGGAGAGCACTGGAATATTGCTGGAGAAAGAGGAAGACGCGATGAAATTGGATGCGGTTTTGATTGCGATGAGTAGTTTTAATTCAGAGTCCACGAAAAAAGAAGAAAAAGGCAAGATGGAGCGGTTTACCAAATGGGCGCGGCGCGCGGGTATGAAAACTACGGGCGCTGTGGCCGGGGGAGCTGTGGGCGCCGCGACATATTTTTTTGGAGGTTTTTTGGCGCACAAGGCGATAAATGGAATTAAGGGTTGGTTTGGCTGGGGAGGCGGAAATCATCATGCTGTGGCGGGCGTTAGCGCGGCCGCGGCCGGCGGGCATGAAGCATCCGGATATTCGCCAGTCACCAGTGGATCGGCAAACGAGGTTGTTGGAGCCGGCAGTGCGCATGAATCTGAAGCAGGTTCTGTGGAATTACAGCGCGGTGGAGTTGAACAGCTTACAGTTAAGAATCCGCTTAGCCAAAATACATTTGATGAACTCAAAAAACTGACAGACGACTTTCCGCAACTAAATAACGCAGAGTCACTTCAGCGAATTTATGATGCCAGCATAATCGGCAAGGGCGTTCACTCTTCCCACGCTGATTTTATAAAAGGGGATATTGACACTCTGGAAGAAGGCGGCGGCGAAAGAAGGCTTGTTGTTTTTGAGGAAATCAGAAAAATTGATCCGGCGGCGGCGGCTAAATATTTACAGGAACAAGGGTTTAGCAAACAACATTTGAGCCATCTGTCCGGATACATACATAATGGAACTGGAGAAGAATATACTGAATTCGCGAAAAATTATAATGCTCACGATAGCAAAATGGTGAAAGGTTTGTTTAGGGCCATGCAGGGAAGGGAGACGACCGATTTGTTTAAAGCCGGACTGGAAAATGGCAAGGATATGGAAATAGGTTTGAGATCCGGAAAGGTAAGTTATTTTGGCGTTGGAAAAAATAACGAACCTGTCTTAAGCGGCGATGGCAAGGTTGTGGTAACGGAAAAAACAATCTCGCTAGCCGCGATGGAAAGAAAAATACATGAGAATGCGGATGTTATAAGAGAAGCGAAAGGCGCTATGCCTTCGGATCAATCTAGTCCAAAATCATTTGAAGCCCCGGAAACTGGAGAAGCAAGAGAGTACGCGGCTGATACGACAAAATTCACGCGCGCGCAAGGCGAGCACATCGCGACCGTTGAAGCGGGCGTGGCTGAACAACATCGCGAAAATCCTTTGGCCAAAGTTCATACTCGCGTTGTCAAAACTTTTGAGGTATCAAGTAAAGACGCGGTGAGTTTTGGGCGCGCTGGAGGAACAACGGTTGAAGCTGTTGGAGAAACAGGCCGTGGAAGCATGAAGACAATCAGTGTTCCTGACGGGCAACCGAAACAGGAATTAATCGCTGCAAAAATAGCTGTCGAACAGGCGCGGCCCGCAGAGTTGATCGCTCAAATTCAACACGATTTTTATTATCAGCGCATTAATTTATGGAAAGAAGTATACCCGGTAAAAGATCCCGGGGAGGATAGGTTGCGGATAGGTGATACGCTTTTGGATAAAATATCTTATGCAAAAGTCACGGATCCGGCATTTGACGCGAAAGTGCAAGAAATTGAAAATTTGAATATTCCACCTGCAGAAAAAATGGATAAAGTGGTGGATTTGTTCGCTTCTAAACACCCGCTTAGTTCAGAGGAGGAGTTATTTAGAGGAGGAAAATCCATTGAAAACTCGGATCTGTTCAAAAAAGTCCGGGCCGAATTGGATGGAGTTGTTTATGACAATGCCGTTGTGGCTTCAGGCAGTGGTAGCAACGCGTTGCGCGTTCAATTTGACGACGGTTCAGTCAGATTTATAAGCCGTCCGGATGAACACTTTGTGTCCGAATAAACAAATGATTTTCTGTTGAGGTTGTATTAAGTTTGCTTAAAAATAGCCCGGTTTCAGCCGGGTTGTTTTCTTTTATTTTAGCCAAAATATAGCAAAAAGACTGTACAAGGGCTTGACAAGTTTGCAAAAAAATGTTATGCTAGTCAGTTAAAATTTAATCGGGTTCTTTAAAAGACAATTTAACAGACAATGCCTTGAGAGAGAGTATTGTCCATAAATTCATAATATCAGCGACAAAGCTCTCTCACAAGGAGAGTTTTGCTGTTTAAATATCCATGCGGAACGGAAAAAGTAATCTTAAAGTTTAGACGGGAAGATTGCTTTTTTCGCTCTGAATGAGCGAGAAGTTTTTATAACTTATAGTTCATTAAAATTGAGTGGTGAAATTCCGTGTGTCAAGTGAAATACAATGATTGCGTTTCGCTTGATACACGGAATGTTCCGGGCCAACACGGCCAGACCGTGGTGGTCTGGTGAAAGTTGCCGAACGGGATGGTCCCGTGAGGCGCAACTCTGGAAAAGGAGACTACGATGACCGACGCTTTGCGCACGCAGATGGCCGCCATTCTTTCCCCCAGGCACATGAACGCTCTGTCGGCCAACAAGGCCGTGGGCGAGATCGAGAAGAACAACTTTTCGATCGCTATGGAGCTGGACGGCGCCCTGAAGCCGTTCATCACCGAGGACCCGAAGAGGGCCTCGGCGATCGCCGAGCTTTTGAACATCGGTGCGACGACGCCGACGGCGGCGCCGATGGCCACCGCCCAGCAGCCCGCCCCGCCCCCCACGCTCCCGCCCCAGCAGTACATGCAGGTGCCGCCCCCCCCCGCAGAGCGGATCCTGCGCGGCGAGCGCAACCCCTGGACGCGGGTCGCCATCGTGGCGATCGCCACTCTCGGGGTGGTTGTGCTCGCCATGGTCGCGATCAACAAGCTGGGCGGCAACAAGCAGGCGCAGGGGTTCTGGACCCCCGTGGAGGTCCAGAACGTCGCTCCGCCCGTCAAGATCCAGGCGACCTCGGGCGCCACGGTGCTCGGAAGCTCGGCCCCCGCGCCGGCCCAGCTCGCCGCCCCCCCGGTCGTCCCCCCGACGACCACGGCTCCGGGTTCGGCCGCCCCCCCCACGTTCACCCTCCCTCCCGGAGGGACGGTGAACTACTACTACAGCGGCGGCCCCCCGCCCTCGCCGCAGGCCGCGCCCTCGGCGGCGACGATGCCGACGACCTACCTGGTCGTCGGCAGCCCCTCCAATGGGGTGGCAATCTCGCAGTAAGTTAAGCCCACCACAATACCCCCGGGCGAGCCTCAACAGTTCGTCCGCGGGGTTCCTACATACCAGCGAGAGAGTTGACAA
>JBBTQE010000051.1:0-12532 GCA_038065775.1 Patescibacteria group bacterium | reverse complement strand
AATCGCTCAAATTACAAAAATAATTTGCTAATTTCATTTACATCAACTTCAGCAACTTTTCTGATTATTGAATGCATGGATCCGCCGCCATCTCCATCCCATCTTGAAATAATGTGCCAATGCGCGTGCCCAACAGCCTGACCCGCGGCTTTTCCGTTGTTTATGCCGATGTTCATCCCGTCCGGCGAAATAATTTTTTGCACACGGCCGACAACGGCCCGCATTCCCGCAAACATTTTTTCCCATTTGTCTGGCGGCATCTCATTTAAACTTTCAACGTGCTCTTTTGGAATCATAACGGTGTGACCCTTTGAACAAGGATGAATATCCAAAAAAGCCAACACAAATTCATCCTCGTAAACCGTATAACTTGGAATTTCCCCTGAAACTATTTTGCAAAAAAGACAATCAGACATATTATTTTTGATTATATTTTTTATTCAAATAACTTTCGCTATTATATCTTACGGCCGCAAGATCGCCAAACGATCTATAAGCTCCCTCAACTAAAATCCCCTGCTTTTGAAACGCCTGTTTATCCCCGACAAACCAGCAATGATCAGCTCCGGTTAACTCATAAACGCGGTCTAATAATTTGACATTTATAACTTGATTCATCCCAACCGCCAATTCAACCCGCTCCGGCTGGGCAAAATATTTGTCTATAGGGAACGCGCCGCCAACTATTTCCTTCCCGGAAATTCCTTCAAGCGCAAGCAACGGATAAGTATCCGCCAAAACACAATGCGATTGTTCATTTTTTTCTTCAGACCAGATATAAGACATCGCGTCAAACTCTTTTTTACTTACAGTCTTGGTGTCTGGCCCGAGAGAATACGAAGCCGCCATTACAACTGACAAAACCAAAACGGTTAAAGCTTCCCTCATTTTCTTTTTCTCAATAACTAATTGCAGACCATAAAAAAATGTAACTAAAAGTAAAAATGCCAGCGGCGCGTCCAACCGTCTTACAAGCACATGCTCGCCATCAATAAAATAAAAAACAACTAAATAGGCCAATAGCAAAGTCAAGCAAATTATCGCAAACCACAATAAATGGCGGCTCTCAAATTTCCAAATAATTATAAGGCTGATTATGACGGTGGCAAAAAATAACATCATAAAAATGACCAACCAACCTCGCGATTGCGTAAATAAATTTGCCATAAACGCGTATCGCGGAATTTGATTGAAGATGATATTTCCGCCGGCGATATTGTGGATTCGCGGACCAATAGCCAAATAAAATCCTGAAAAATTGCCGACCATCTGTTTTATTTGCCCCAACCAATTCACAGCGCCAAGTTTGCTGTATCCCAAAAAAAACTCAATGGCCGGAATAAATGAAACTAAAATAATGGAGGCTAACAAAGCGTAAATTTTATGGTAGAGTCTGGAGACTTCCGCGACGGCCCAGCTAAACCAAAATAAAATAAAAAATAGCGCATAGCCAAAAACAGACCCAACGCCCAAAACAATCATGATTAAATTTTGATGCGGCTGTTTATCGCGCATTTTTTTCAAAATCAGAAGAATAAGAGACAGCCAAATTAAAAAACCCCAATTTACCGGCAAACTAAACGAACCACCAGCCTGTAGCGCGAACGGCAATGATCCGAGCCACGCAAAAAGCAACGCGTGGCGCTTCCCCCAACCGATTATAAATCCTATTTCAAAAAGCAAAATTGTCAAAATAATCGCCGACGTCAGAGGCAACATCCATTTTCCAATTTGAATTAAATCCAAATTTAGAACTCTGCTCATCACCACGCTAGTGCCCCAAAAATTTGCGTAAGAAAGACGGCCGATATAATCGGGCTTCTGATTTCCTCCAATAATTTTTGGTTCAATAAAACTTTGCTCATTCGCGATTCTACGCTCCGAACCCAAGTGACGCCACTGATCAGCTCCATAAAAATAATTGTGAGTCAACGGCAAGTAGCTGTGCAATAAGAGCGAATGCAGAACAACGAGAAACAAAACAGTTTTTGACGTTAATTTGCTAAATAAAATCAAAATTCCCAAAATCAGTGTCGCGAAAAAGAAAAAATAAATATAGTTCTGGTTTATAACCTGCCACGGCGAAACGACAGAATCAAAACTTTTCGCGACAAACAAAAAATAAAATCCGGCCAAAACTAAAACGATGTAGAAAAAAACTCCAACTTTCGCGTGCGGCACCTCTTCTTCACATTCCAACGAGCTATTTTCGGCCGGAACCGCCTCGTCATTCTTCAGATTCAACAAGCCGGCCAAAATATAAAAAAACCCATTCGCGAAAAAAGCGATCGCGATCGCCGATGAAGTTAATCTAAAAAAAGTTATAATAAATCCAAGAATCCAACCGAGTGTGACAAGATTGAAAAAAATTGCCAAAATTCTGGTTCTAAAAGCGCCAGACTCAAAATCAAAGACCCTTGTCAAAACCAGAGCCGATTTTTTTGACAAATACCCAAAATAAACCGACAATAAAACCGCTCCAAAAACAAAGCTGTGCCACTTCAATACCGCCAGATAAGATAAACCTGACAAAATCGCCAAAAAAACAATTTTTTTAAACAAATCTCTGACCATATACATCTAAAGTCATTATAACTAACTACCTCGTAAATATCAACAGATTATGCCCACTTTTTCCACTGCTCTAATTTGCAAAAAGCAAAGGCATGAACTAATATATACAAACTAAAAAGATATGCCGTCTGATATCACTCAAATTGAAAAAGTGCCGCCACAAAGCTTGGAAGCCGAGATGTCGCTTTTGGGCTCTATTTTGATTGATAAAGAAGCGATGTTGAAGATCGCCGATGTTGTCCATGCGGATGATTTTTATAAAAACGCTCACGCAATAATTTTTGAATCAATACTGGAATTATACCAAAAAAATGATCCGATTGATTTGCTCACGCTAACAAACCGGCTGACGGAAAGAAGCCAGCTTGAACAGGCCGGCGGATACAGCTATATCGCCTCTTTGACCAATGCTGTTCCGACAGCTTCTCATGTTGTTCATTACGCGAATATAGTTCACCGAAAAGCGACGCGCAGACGGCTTTTGGCGGCATCTCACGAGATTACCAAACTCGGATATGACGAAAATGAGGAGCTGGAATCTTTGCTTGACATCGCGCAAAGGCATCTATTCGGAGTTTCGCAGAATTACATGAGGCAAACATTTATCCCGATTCGCGGAATTCTTGCCGAAGCGTTTGACAGAATAGACGAACTGCACAAAAACAAAGGCCAGCTTCGCGGCATGCCAACTGGTTTTGCCGAACTGGACAACCTGCTCGCCGGCTTGCAAAAATCAGATTTGGTGATTTTGGCCGCGCGCCCAAGTTGCGGCAAAACCTCTCTCGCGCTTGATATCGTCAGGCATATTGGCGTAAAAAGAAAAGTTCCGGTTGGATTATTTTCCCTTGAAATGAGCAAGGAACAATTGGTTGACCGCCTGCTCTGTTCCGAGGCCAATGTTGATTTATGGCGCATGAGAACAGGTCGTTTAAGCGAACGTCCTGAAGACGACGATTTTCCTCGCATCGGCCATGCGTTGGGCGTCTTATCAGAGGCTCCAATTTTTATTGACGACGCGCCAAACAATAATATAATGCAAATTCGGACAAAAGCGCGCAGATTGCAGATGGAACATGGGTTGGGCTTAATTGTTATTGACTATTTGCAACTTATGGAATCACGCGGAAACAATGAAAATAGAGTGCAAGAAGTTGCTGAAATAACCAGGGGTCTAAAAGGCATCGCGCGCGAATTAAATATTCCTGTGCTTGCTCTTTCGCAGTTGTCGCGCGTGGCCGAGCAGAGTAAGCCGGCAATTCCAAAGCTTTCACACTTACGCGAGTCTGGATCTATTGAGCAGGACGCAGATGTGGTATTATTTATATACAGAAAATCAGTTGACAGGAACTACCGCCCGGAAGATATTCCGCCGGACGAAAGAAACATCGCCGAAATTCATATCGCGAAACACAGAAACGGTCCGACCGGCATGGTTAAATTAATCTTTGATGAACAGCGCGCTTCATTCAGAAACATGGCCGGATACTACAAAGATCCCGGGAAAACAATCCAACAGGCAACATCGACGCTGAAACCCAAATCAGCGTTTGTTAATCAAAACAATACAGAACTGCCGCCAATTTAAAAAATAAATTATTATATATGTCAGTATTTTCAAAATTAAAACAATTTAAGGATCTGCGCCAGCAAGGAAAAAAACTGCAGGGAACTTTGTCGCAGGAATCAACAACGGTTCATTCCGGCGGAGTCGCGATTACAATGGATGGTAATTTACAAATGACCGGCATCGCAATTGATGAGGAGCTTCTAAATCCAGCGAAAAAGGAGCGTCTGCAAAATTCTATCAAAGAAGCGCATGCCGACGCTCTGAAAAAAATGCAAAAAACCATGGCAAGCAAAATGCAAGAGATGGGCGGATTCGGCGACATGTTCGGCAAAAAGCAATAACATGTATTCAAAATCAATCAATACTCTCATTGATGCGTTTAAAAAATTTCCTTCGGTCGGCCAGCGCACCGCGGAAAGGTTCATTTTTTATTTGTTAAAATCTGGAAAAAAAGAAGTTGGCGAATTGACACTCGCGCTCAAAGAATTGATTGACAATGTTAAAAGCTGTGAAGTGTGTTGGAATTTTAGCGATGAATCGCCTTGCCCGACTTGCCTCAATAAAAATCGCGACCACTCCGTCATTTGCGTCGTTGCCGATCCGCAAGATCTTCCAGCGATTGAAAAAACACTTGTTTTTCATGGCGCTTACCATGTTCTCCGCGGAATAATTGAGCCCGGCGCTGAAGAAAATTTAAAAAAATTAAAATTACGCGAACTGTTTGAACGCGCCAAAAAAATCAACGTAAAAGAAATAATTTTAGCGCTCAATCCCGATCTCTCCGGAGAAATGACAATGCTGTATTTGGACAAAGAATTGAAAAAAATAAATCCAAAACTTAAAATCACCCGCCTCGCCCGCGGTTTGCCAATGGGTAGCGACCTTCAATACGCGGATGAAATCACTCTCGGAAGCGCGATAAAAAACCGCACAAACAGATAAAAAAATAAGTAATTGTCTTGGCTACTAAACAATTTTGACTTGGCTGAATCTCTGTCTTTGCCCGTGAACTTTGTGATAACGGACTTTTCTCTTAAACTTCTCAACCTTCAATGTTCGTTCTTTTCCTTGTTTTTCCAGTTTGGCTTCAATTTTTACTCCATCCAAATAAGGAGTTCCTACTTTCACATTTGAACCGTCGTCGTCGGCAGTGAGCAAAACCTTATCAAAAACTACCTTCTCGCCTTCCGCGACTGGCAATTTTTCCACTTTTAAAAGTTGACCGGTTTTCACCAAATATTGTTTTCCACCGGTTGCGATAACAGATAGCATAATTTCTAAATTATTCCCTGTGGCTAACAGGTTTAACAATGAGAATATATTAATAGATTCCAGCAATTTTGTCAATATTCAAGGTTCTTGAATATGTCCCCAATCTTAAATCCATTTTTCCGCATTGCTCCCGCGGGCATTTCCAATACCAAAGTTGAACTGACGCGAGGCCAATAAACCATCAGCTCCGCCTCGGATTTTCCATGTTCTGGCTGAACATTCGGAGCAATATCAACGACTTTTCCATTTGCAATCCAAAAAATATCAATGGGAAATTTCATATCTCGCATTACAATCCCGTGTTTATCCGGCGCGCTAAACGGAAAAATCATGCCACCATATTTTCCAAAGCTTTTTCTTCCGCCAAGTCCTTTAATCTTTCGTTCCTGCGTATCCGCAACCAATACGCGCAGTTCCTGATCCGCGATTTTTATCTGAATATTAGGCCAAAAAAAAATTCTATAAATTTTGTACACAATGGAAAAACCCACTACCGCTAACAACAAAACCAGATGCCAAGTTTTAAAAGGTTTATTTTTCATATATTTTACGCCCATTTTTTGCCAATAAAAAATTAAAAACAATTATCGTGATAATCAAAAAACCCAGCGCTAAAATTTTACCTTTGCTCTGCAGATATAACGCCGCGACGCCAAAAACCAAGGCGAAAAAATATAACAATAAAACCGCCGATCTGTGATTTAAGCCCATGTCAACCAACTTGAAATGCAGATGTTCCCTGTCGCCTTTAAATATTGATCTGCCTTTTTTCCAGCGCGCGTACGCGACATGCAACAAATCAAAAAAAGGAATGGCCATAACCAAAAGCGCGGTAGCCACCTTTCCGCCGGAAATAATAGCAAGTGTTCCGAGCATCAACCCTAAAAAAAGGCTGCCGCCTTCGCCTAAAAAAATTTTAGCCGGATGAAAATTGAAAATCAAAAACCCCAAACAGCTTGCCCCAAAAATTATCGCCAACAAAGCCACGTTTGGCTGAAAAAATTTGTGCGTGTTTGTCAAAAAGAAAATCACGAGTGAGCCGACCAAAGTTATTCCTGTTGAGAGGCCATCCAAACCATCCAGAATCTTTGTTGTAAACATCATGGCAACCAGCCAAACGAATCCAAAACCTGCGGCGACAATACCGCCTAAGCTGATAATTCCTCCGAATGGATTATTTATTTTCCCTAAACCAAGACCAAATAAAACCGCAACCACCCCTGATAAAATAATGATTGGAAAACGGATTTTTGCGGACAAATTATATTTGTCGTCCAAAATGCCGACGACCATTAAAATCGCGCCGGCTAAAAAAACTCCCAGCAATTTTGTTTTAAAAATATTAACTTCAAAAATTGGATTATAAAATAAAAGATAACCGGCAACAATCCAAAACGCAAAAAAAATTCCAAGGCCTCCAAGAAGCGGAACCGCGCGATCGTGAAGTTTCCGCTCCCCACCTGGAACATCAACAATATTTAAACGCGAGGCGATGCCCTTGGTTAACCATGTTAAAATTAAGGACAAGACAAAACTTATTCCTCCAAAGATTGCATAATTTAACATACCAAATTAATTCTAACGCTAAACTACAGTAACTTCGCAATCAGCGCCAATGATCAATTTTGCTCCTGGCTTAAGTTTTTTTTCAAGCACAAGTTCCGCTAATTTATTTTCAATCTTTTCCTGCAGAGCTCTCCTCATGGGCCGGGCGCCGAATTCCGGATCAAATCCAACATCTGCCAACGATTCAAGCGCGGCATCCTCAACCGTAAACTCAATCCCTTTTTTCTCAAATTCCATTGCCAAATGTTTAAGCATCATTGAAGCCACCTGTTTTATGTCTTCCCTGGTTAATTCTTTAAACAATATAATTCCGTCAAAACGATTCAAAAATTCCGGCCTGAAATATTGTCTTAATTCGCCGTGCAATAATTTTTCTTTAATAATATCCCCGGAAACTCCTTGCGACATTTGGTCCTGCACATAAGAAGTACCGGCGTTTGAAGTGGCGATTAAAATAACATTGGTAAAATCAACAACCCGACCCGTGCTGTCCGTCAGCCGGCCGTCATCCATAACCTGCAAAAATAAATTTAAAATATTCGGATCGGCTTTTTCTACCTCGTCAAGAAGCAAAAGCGTAAACGGAGTGCGTTTGATCGCCTCGGTTAAAATTCCACTGCCTTTTTCGCCCGGCAGGCCAATCAAACGATGCAAACTGGAAGCATCCTGATACTCGCTCATGTCCAAGCGCGTCATTTTGTTTTCTCCGCCGAAATAAACTTCGGCAATTGTTTTTGCGAGTTCTGTTTTTCCAACCCCTGTCGGGCCCAAAAACAAGAAATTCGCGATCGGTCTTTTCTGCGAACGAATTTCTGCCCGCGCTCTTCGTAAAGCATTGGCTACGGAACGCACGGCTTCCTCCTGTCCCACAACCCTAAAATGCATCTCGCCCTCAAGGCGCAACAATTTCTCGGCTTCACTGCCAGAGACACTTGTAACCGGAATTTTTGTCTTTTCTGAAATAACCACCGCGACTTCTTCCGCGCTAACCAATGAATTCATTCCCTTTTTATTTCGCGCATAAGACGCTGTTTCATTCAAAATTTCCAGCGCGTTTCCGGGCAACAAGACTTCACGCAGATACCTCATGCTTAATTGAACCGCTTTTTCTATGGCATCATAAGAAAAGAAAACATTGTGCCTGTGTTCAACCGACCCGACTTTTGATTCTAAAACTTTTATTGCCTGATCTTCGTCCATTTCAGGAACCTCAACCTTTGTGAACAAACTTGCCAAAGCCGTGCCATTAAAGTGACGAGAATATTCTTCATTTGTCGTGGTCGCGAAAGTTAAAACATGATTTCCTCCTAAAAATTCCGATAACGCGCCGGCAACATCCATGCTCCCCGCCTCTCCGACTGAAATTCCGATCAATTCATGAACGTTATGAATAAACAAAACAACATTACGAGCGCGCGCGGCCTCATTCAGCATGTTTTGAAAACGCTCCATTGCATCCGACGGACTGGCGCCGGCCAGCAAAGCGGAAACGCTGATTCGCACCAGACGCTTATCTTTCAGTTCTTTCGGCACGTCTTCGCGAAGCATGTCCTGCGCGATTCCCTCTACAATAGATTTTCTGCCAACACCCTGCTCGCCTACCAAAATAATATTATGCTGGCCAGCTTCAACCGCCATATAAATATCCTGAATTTCGCGTTCGCGCGCCACGCACTGTTCTAAATTTCCATAATGCGCCATCAAAGTCATGTCTTCGCTGAATCTGTTTAAATAAGGAGTTGCCAACGCCGTCATCGCTTTATCCATTCCATGTTTGGAATGATGACTCGCGGCTGAACGCAATTTCATATATTGCCTGTAAAGACGCTCGCGAATACGCGCCCATTCAATAACATTCTTTAATTTTCGTTCATCAACTTCCAATTCAAATAAAATCTGTCTGATTTTGAGAGATTCCTCAATCGCGCACAATAACAATTCCGGCAAACCAACATACTCTTGATGACCCGTATACGCCTCCTCGTAAGCTTTGAATAAAATTTGCTTTAATTCTTCTGAAACATGAGGAATCGCGCCTTTGCCACGTTCTTCAATTAGCAAATCAACTCGGCCGACAAACGTCTTCGCGGAAACTCCCAATCTCATGAAAATATTTGAGATGCGATTATATTTTAACAATGCGATTACAAAATGCGTGGCGCCAACGTTGTCCTGCCCCTGTTTTTCGGCGAGAATGAAAGCATCGCCAATGGCAGACAATGCTTCCTGAGTAAAAGTTGAAGCCACATTCAATTTATGTTTTGATCTTTTGGCCGCGAGCCAGTCCTTAATTTCGCCGGATGGCGCTTCACTTTGATTAAATTTATGCCGTTCAACCAACCCTGCTGTTTGTTTTTGTCTTAAAATTCTATACCACACATACGCAAGAGATAAAATTCCGAACCAGAAAAAAAATTTCATTGCCGGGCTGAACGCGCCGACCATTTCACTCCATTTTTCCGGTTTAATTATTTCACCGAGCAATCCGCGCTTACTCATCGCGAAACCAAGCCAAACCCAAAAATTTAAAAACAAAATTAAACCGGTGATTAATCTAATGATGTTCAGTTTGTGTCTGCCTCGTTTTAAATGGATATTAAAAGCCGTGAGCGGATATTTCCAATACAGCCAAATCCCGCGCGCAAATCTCCCCATAGCCATTCCGCCACATTCAGCGCAATGAAAATAGCCGGAACCGCCGACTGATTTACATTCAGGGCATGAAAGGATTTCCAAATTTTGCGCTTTATTAAATTCCATAAGGAGACTTAAAGGAAGCAAAAATTCCGTAAACAATCAAGACCGGAATCGCCAGCCAAAGAGCAGATAAAATTAAACAAAATATAAGCCAAATCGCCAGTCCGATCGCGCGAGCGATAATTTGAAAAAAACGCATTATAAAACTGATGAATCTGCCTTGCAAATCGTTTTGCCCAAACATTGGCACAAAAATATTCGCCAGCCAAAGTCCGGGCGCAAGATTGCGATTTCCATCCTTAAAAAGATTGAGGCACCATTTTAACGCTCGCAGAGCGCCGGCTGTGTACCACCAAATCGGAAAATAAAAAAAATCCAAAAGAAATTCCAGCGCTAGCTTTTGCAGAACCAAAACAAACATAGATATAAATATTATATGGCCTTCGGCGCATATAATGTCGTTCGCTCGATAATATATACGAGCATATACTATACTCGCCTGATTTTATTATACCACATCTTTACATACTAAAAAATCCCCTCGCGGGGACTTCTGTTAATTCTTTGCAACCGAGGACTTGGTCGTGAGGTATTTAAATCCATTTGCCGGAACCATATTAAGTTTTACCAATCGGCTCTGCACATTTTTTATTGAGCTGCTATCCGCGATTTCAATTTGAACTTTTTGAATATCATTTTCAAGGGCGACAACCTGCTTCTCAAGTTTTGTCATTTCATAACCGCTTGTTGCGGAAGATGCTGTTTTTACAATATACGCGACGCCAACAACAAATAATACGGCTACGACTACTACCCTAATAGCCAGCGAATCAACCCACCTTGGCAATGACAGGCATTGAATGCCCTTGATAAAATTTTGATATTTAAATTGTATTTGGCGCTTGATTGACATATTTAAATTTTTTCCACAACCCTTAATTTCGCGCTTCTGCTTTGAGGATTTTGTTTTGTTTCCTCCTCGCTCGCGGTAATGGGTTTTTTATTTATCAATTTAATTTGCCTGTTAGATTTAAAATATTGTTTTACGATGCGATCTTCCAAAGAATGAAAAGAGATAACAGCCAATCGCCCTCCTTTTGCTAAAATTTCCACCGCCTGCGGCAACGCCCGCTTCAAATTTCCCAATTCTTGATTAACTTCTATGCGAAGCGCCTGGAATACTTTTGTGGCCGGATGAAGTCCGCCAACCCACGGAACTTCTTTTTCTGTGCCTAGCTTTTTCCTATAAACCTCCAAAATTATTTCAGTCAGCTCCCCCGTTCGCTCTATCTTCTTTTTTTTTCTGAATTGAACGATTGACTCCGCTATTTCTTGGCCTAAATTTTCTTCCCCATAGTTTTTAAAGATCCTCGCTAATTCTTGTTCGCTATAATTATTGACAATGTCGGCGGCGGTCGGAGTTGTCATCCTGAGTGGAACGAAGGATCTCTGTCCGTTTGGCGATTGCGACAGAGATTCCTCGTCGCTTCGCTTCTCGGAATGACAAGACAAGTCATAACGCATGTCCAATGGTTCATCGGTTTGGAAGCTAAATCCTCTCCCCCTCTCTGCAAACTGCGGAGACGACCAGCCCAAGTCCATCAGAATCGCGTTTACCGGCGCGAACTTATTCTCTTCAATTATTTTTTGTAAATTTGCAAAATTATCTCTAATAAGAATAGCGCTGTCTTCAAATCTATATAAAAATCTTTTCGCTCTTAAAACCGCTTCAATATCCAAATCAATTCCGAGCAATTTTCCTTCAGGCGCTATTTTTTCCAGCATTGCTTCACTATGGCCCGCGTCGCCCAGAGTGCAATCAACAACATTGTCGCCCGGTTTGAGCTGTAAAGATTCCAGAACTTCATTTTTTAGAACCGGGATATGGCGCATAATCTCTCTCATTAAAATTTTATACGCCCAGCTCGGCCATTTTCTCGGCGATTGCTCCGCTCTCGGCTTCTGTCTGGCTCTTGTACTTTGTCCATGTCTGATCATCCCAAATTTCCAAACGACTATATAATCCGGCGACAACCACGCTCTTTTTTAAATTTGCGAATTTGCGCAAGTATTCCGGCAAGATAACTCTTCCCTGTTTATCTGATTCAACATCCATTGCTCCGGCAAGCATTAAGCGCGCGAACGCTCTGCTGTTTGATTGTGAAAAAGGAAGCGCGGCCAATTTCTCGGCCAGCTTTTCCCATTCGTTTTTTGTAAAGAGAAACAAACAATTATCCAGGCCTCTCGTAACAACCGCGCCTTTGCTTAATTCACGACGAAACTTGACCGGGATCGCCAGCCGTCCTTTGTCGTCAAGATTGTGCGAGTATTCGCCGATGAACATATTATTCTATTTGGCTGTCCCCCACTTTCTCCCACCTATTTCCATTTTACACCACTTCAAAACACAAGTCAACAACAGTCACCAATATCCGCCAGCCGACAAATTGGCTAAGATAAAACAAAAAACCCGCCTTTTAAGCGGGCTGTGGATAACTGTAGATGTTTTAGATCGCTTGTGCCAAACCTTCTAGCTCTTGCGCGCTTGCTAACTCATTATTTTTCATTACCGAAACAAGTTTGTCTTTAAAATTTTTATCACGACCCTCATGAGCATTAATTTTAATTCCCGACTCTGTGGCAGCATTTGTTGATTTGATATCCGCATGCACAAATGCCATATCGCGAGCTGTTCCAATTTCCTTTTTTAATTCTGTCTTCAACACATTCATATCTTCTTTTATATCTGCTCTTAAATTCTGTAAACCTTCTTTCGTAGCTGCAACTTCCATAAACATCTCAATCTGCTCGTAAATATCTTTTAACGATGGATTTTCTTTTTTATTATTTTCCATA
>JBBTQE010000050.1:0-12955 GCA_038065775.1 Patescibacteria group bacterium | reverse complement strand
AAGCCGTGTCGTATTTTAATAAATGCGCCAAGGTCTTGGTGTCGGTGAGATCGTTGATGGCGACAATTTTTATATCTTTTTTAGTTAGAGCGACCTTAAAAGCTTGTCGACCAATGCGGCCGAAGCCATTGATTGCTAAATTCATAGAATTAATAAAAAAAATTAAAGAAAATTATGCTTAAATTATAGCTTTTTTAAACAACTTTGGCAAATATACATTTCAGGTATTCCCCTTCGGTAAAAGCCACTAATTCCGGATGATCTATGCCGTGCGTGAATGTCTCCAAAATCTGCAAAGTTCTGCGGGCGCGGCCGGCTGATTCGGATAACATATATCTAAAATCCGAAAGCGTAACATGGGCCGAACAAGAAGCGGAAACGAGAATACCGCCCGGATTTAACGCGCGTAAAGCCGCCTCGTTTATTTTTTTATAACCCATCAATCCCTCGTGAACTTTGTGGCGATCTTTGACAAAGGCGGGTGGATCCAAAATGATGATGTCAAACTTTTTAGTGTCATGCCGAACTTGTTTCGGCATCTCTTGATTATCGACGGGATCCTGAAACGAGTTCAGGATGACATTTTGTAAATACCGCTTTACATCCGCGCAAACAAATTCGCATTTTTTTAAATCCAATTTATTTAGCTTTACATTTTCTGTCGCAAGTTCAAGCGCGCTTTCGGACGAATCAACGCTGACAACATGCTTTGCGCCGGCGCCCAAAGCGTAAACGCTAAACCCGCCGGTGTATGAGAAACAATTTAAGATTGATTTGCCTGCGCAATATTTTTGCAAAGCATTTCGTTTGTCGCGCTGATCCAAAAAAAATCCGGTTTTCTGACCACCAATAACATCCACCCAAAATTTATAGCCATTTTCGGTGATTTTTATGCGTTCAGGAATTTTGCCGTACAATACACCCGACAGAGATTCCTCGTCGCTTTGCTCACTCGGAATGACAATAGATGAACGTCGGCGATCACGCACATCGGATCGTTCGTAAATCCCCTTTGGCTTTAAAACTTTTACCAAAGCGCTCATGATTTCTTTTTTCCATTTTTCCATTCCCGGAGTATGAAATTGCACGACCAAATAATCCGCGTATTTATCCACAATTAAACCGGGCAATAAATCATTTTCGCTATGAACCAAACGATAAGAATCCGTGCCTTTATTTTCCACTAATTTTTTCCGTATTTCGTACGCATGTTTTATTTTTTTCTCAAAAAATTTCTCACCAATAATTTCATTTTCATCCCAGCTCCAAAGACGCACCGCGATTTGCGAATAAGAATTAAAATATCCTTGGGCCAAAAACCCGCCTTCTTCGTCTGTTAAAATCACGGCCTCGCCATTTTTTAGCCCTTCGGGAATTTGCTTAAGCGCGCCTGAAAATACCCATGGATGGCGACCGAGGATGGGGCCGACTCTTTGTCTGTGAACAATTAATTTAATCGCCATAAATACATAAAGAGTATACCAAACAACAACACCCGGCGCAATGGCCGGGTGTTTGGTAGTTTGAGTCCTAAATTACTGTGTTCTGTCGGTCAGAGACGGGATCATGGCATCAATAAGCGCTCCTGTGGTGAACGCGGTGGGTGATGAATCCTGCAAAGCTCTAACAAAAGCTGATTTAAATCTATTTGCTGTCATGCCCGCCGGAGTAACTTCCCGTAAGACATCGCCAGCATCCACATACCATGTTTTGCTGTCTTTTGACACCAACATTCCCTGGTGTGATCTAGCCACAACATCTGGGCCCCTGTTCACATAATGCGGCCAGAAAGGATCGGCGACTGTCATTACTTTATAGGCTGCCCCATAAAGCGCCACAGCATCCGCGGCGGATATTTTTGCCAGCGTATTCCCCGGCTGAACCACATATAGCTGGTCAGAAGACGGTCTTTTAACAACATACGATCCTGGACGGAAATTCACAGCTCCGGGATAAGTTGATGGCACTGGCAATGCATCAAAGCAGGCCTGGGTAATTGATTTGTAGCCGCCATAAGTTTCGACAGAATTCCAGCTCTTAAACTCATCACCTGAAGGGAAGTACAAAATCTTTAGATCTTTATTTACAGAATAAATAGCTGGTTTTCCTGTTACTTTTACCATGTCACCTGAACCCAAAGTTGGGCATCCAGCTGCTGTTGCCAGTTCTTGAGCGGTTGAGGGCGCAGGAGGGGTGACCGGAGCTGTCGGAATAACGGATCCGCCACCACCTACAGGAATAGCTGTCCCGCATGCATTGGTACTGCCGCTGGCGGCAGCCCAATCGGTTTCAACACTAAAAAGATTTCTCCCCTTTACACGGAAACTATGAGAAGTGCCGCAGTTTATACTGCCAGTACCAAAAGACGTGCCTGTAATCCACCCCGAATTTGTTCCGGCTGTTATGTCTTCTGCGTAGTAACCAGTGGCATCGCCTGTCCAACTTAAAGATAGACTATTCGCCGCCGACGATACCGAGACGGACGATGGAGCATTGGCTGCAGTTTGTACATCTCCTGTGCTAGTAGATGTGGCTGCGGCTGTGCCATCTCCGTTTCTGGCAATTACCATAAAATTATACTCTGCATTTGCCGTGAGACCAGTGATTGGAAAATTTGCGCCCCAGGTTGATGTCGTTTGCCAAACAGGAGAAGTGGTAGCAACACCACTTGCATTGTAATAATAAAACGGGTTTCCATTATCAAAAATTGCGTATTGAGTAGTAGAAGGATTCCCGCTCAAATCATTTATAGTTAATGGTATAGTAGAGGCGGTTGGTGTCCCCGCTGTCGGCGCGCTACTTGTGGCGGCTAGGGTATACACTCTTGAAGAAGTGGCAAAAGTTGAAGTCGCTACAGGAGTAGAGCTGACAGAAGCGACCGCGAACCAATACGGGGTATTAGTAGCTAAACCAGTAAAAGTATAATTGACTGTGGTTGAAGGAATTGTAGAAGTAACGAGAGTAAATGTTATTCCATCCGTAGATTGATTCACCACAAAATACATTTCATCTCCTCCAGCCCCCTTTACCCAATTGTATCGTATGGAAGTTACGGCTATATTACTGGTAGAAGTGGTAGTTGGCTCAGCTGATGCCGCGCTAGTATAATCCACTTTTAATAACACAAATACGCCTAACAACATTAAGCCTAAAATTCCCAAGCCCAAAAGGCCGACCCGTATTTTTCTCATAATTTAAAATTTAATTTAAACAAACTCCAAACATAGTGTAGCATGTTTTAGCAAACCGAGATACACGCCCTGTGGATAAACACAAAAAACGACCCCGATTCATGAGGCCGTTCTTTGACTAAAAATCTATCGCATTTCAATCTTAAACTCCAATCCATTTTCTCCAAGCAATTCCTTGGTGTCCCAGTCATAAACTCTGATTCTTACCAAAAAATTCCCTACCGCCAAGCTGGCTGGCACCGGTTGCGTAAATATCGCGTCTTTTCTCTCACCGACTGCCATTGTCAACTTGCCACTGCTGGAATTTATTACTTTCCCCTTGCCGTTTACAAGCTCTCGCACCATTTTTACAGTATGAGCCTTTCCATTATTATTTAGGTAAAAATACTTCATCTTAAAATTTGCCGGCAAACCAACAATTGTCTTAACTGCGGCAAGATAGGAAGAAACAAAATCAACATTTGCGCCGGGCTGAAGAACGCGCCCGAGAATAAACTTTTTTACTTTGAGTTTTTCAATCATTATCTTGAAACTATTTTCGTCAATTAGTTTGTTTGTGGCAACGTTGTAGACTCGCACTCTTTCAGTATATTTGCCGGGTTGCAACTTCTTGCTCAACACATCCTTAATGCTTGCCTTAAATACTTTACCTGGCTTAAGAACTCTTGTGGCAGTTGATTTTGCGACCTCTTTGCCTTTACTGTCTAATAATTGCCGCACGATTCTTACTTTCAATGATGACTTAGTTTCATTTTGATACTGATAAACAAATTTCAAAGTTGAACCTGGCTGATATGAAGCCGTGGCGACTTTAGTTATTTCAACCGAAGACGCCAGATTGCTCACGACTGCTTCAATTATGGCCGGTTTTGTAGTTTCAACCGGAGTTACCACAAGTTCAACCGGCAACTTAATCGGCTCTGTGTTGGTTTGTTTGACAGAAACAGGCACTGGTATGCCGTATGAAACAGCTGGGCTGGCAGCGGCAGCGGCTGCGGCTGGTGCAGCGACTACCGGTGGCACGTATGCGATGACGAAATCCGTGAAGTGGTCCACTTGGCCTGTAATCGTATTATTTGTCGCGTCAACCGTGAAACCGCCCTCCACAGGAACATAATCTCCTTTTTCAGATGAATAATACATCAGTTTTAGATCACTTTCGGAAACGCCAGATGGTACCTGACTAACCATACTTGAATAGTCAATCTGAATTTCTGCATTGCCTGTGAGGTCTTTGATTGAAGAGTCGCCAGTAGCGGTAATTTGAAATGTTGCATTAGACAAAGCATCAAAACCACTAGTATCTGGCGCAGTATATGTCTTTTCCAGATTTATTGTAACATCGCCAGATGTTGTCTGAAGCACTCCTTCTCCGGCGCTAAGTTTAATTCCTGAAGCGGAAGAATCGTTGATCAACCCGCCTGAATCAGATGAGATTACGCCGCTGGTTGATGTTGGAACTCTAGTGCTATCGCTGGTCAAGCTGAAATTGTTACCTGTTGAATTTGACCCAGAAACTGTAACAGTGCCTGTTTTTATTGTTTCCGCTGAACTGGGGCCAACCGCTTCAACGGTCCAAGTTCCATCTGTTACTGGTAAAGAATAATGGCCTGTTGAATCAATAGCGGCTGTTACTACTGTGCCAGAGGCGTTCGTAGCCCAAGCATAGCCATCTGTAATGGTTCCGCCAGAAGAACTGCTTACATATCCTTCTATGGTTCTGTTGGTTGGGATAAGCGCGCTTTGATCCGGACTAGAACCGCCAAAATCATAGGCAACAGTTGTTGTGGAAAATGTAGCTGTCTGGCTAGCTTCTCCAGGCACATAATTAGCGATGTCTGTTGATACTGCATATGTGCCTGATTTAATATTTACACTATATGTGCCACTAGCATTAGCAGAAGCAGTCTCCACTACTCCGGTGCTTGTGTTTGTAAATGTTACAAGCGCTCCAGCCAACACAGTTGATGTGGACTCACTGCTATAAATTGTTCCTGTCACAGTCACAAATTGATTTGTTGACACTCCCAAATTCACAGTGCTGGTGGCGCCAGCCGCAACCGAACCTGTAAATTTACCAACACCAAATACATCAATAAAATAATTGTATGTAATTCCTGATTCTACCGTTAGAGAGGCCGTTGAGTTAAGCCCTGTTACCTGCTTGGTAACACGTTTTGTTTTATCGCTTTCATTTTTTAACTCAACAAAAGCATTCATGCCAGATGTCCCACCGGTGAAAACAAAATTAATGGTGCTTGTGGTAGAAACTGTAATATTTTGTGTTGCATCAGCCGTTGCCACGGCCTTGGTCGCGCTCAATTCTCCGTAAGTTGAATTTAACGTGCCTATCCTATATGTTTTACTGCCTAAAACTTTTACTGAATAAGCGCCGTTACTATCTGTAACTGTGCCTCGTTTAATACCGCCAGCAACAGGTCTACTATTCGCAGAGTCCCATTCTTCTATAAACAATGGAGAGTTCGCGAGGTTGGTGGAACCAACTGTCACGCTTCCGCTTAAAGTGTAACAAGTCGCTGAAGAAGGTGTAATATTTTGGCTTGACTGGCTTTCGGTTGTTACTGTGACTGTTGTGCTAAACGACCCGCAAGTATCACCAGACTTGCTTGGTGGCAATTCCGCCTTTACAGTCCATGTTCCGGCGTCAACATATATGGAGTAACTGCCATCGGACGCTGTCTGGCCGAAAGCCGAATTCCCAGAAGAATTTATTGCAAAAACCGGAGCAGAAGCAATTGCGTTGCTGTTTGAATCCAAAACTTTTCCAGAAATTGTATAACTGGCTTTCTTTAATGTCAGAATCAAAGGATTGGCACCTGTGACTTGTTTTCCGTCTATATATATGTCCGGATCAGTTCCGGCATCGCTTCCATCAGTTCTTACTTCAACCTGCTTAAACGAAGGCGGCATGCCGTCTTTAAACGCGCCAATTTCATACGAACCATAGTCGGAAACAGATAAACTGAACGTGCCTGAAGCATTGGTTGTGCCAAAGACAGGCGCGCTAAAACCTTGTCTATGCATAAAAACCTCAATGTTGGACAGCGCATTCCCAGAGCCGTCCTTTACTGTGCCAGACACTGTCTTGTCAGCGGTTCCAAAATTAAATGTAATTGTGTCAGTGCCATCATTAAATGTAACCCCTGGAGGCAATGGCATAGAAGTCGGACGACTTAACCCTGGCGTTCCTCCGCCTAAACCGCTCACCTCAACATCAACTGAAGAAGGCGGGACGCCGGGCAGGGCTTTAGGCTTAGACGCAGATGCGCCTTTTGGCATGCCAGGACCAATCCCAATAAACCACCGACCATTAGACGGCAACTTGATCGTGTATCCTGCCGCGAGAGTTGTGGTGACGCCTGTCAGATTCTTCACAACAAATTTTCCGGGACCGCCTGCGAAAATATCCATGTCAGCGCCATTAAAATTTGAAATGCCGGTAATTTTTATTGTAGTCGTAACCGAGCCGCCGCCACCTGAAGCCGAAGAAAGTAAAATATATCTGGTTGTGGAAACATTGCCGTTCAGACAGATCGGTTCTGGCGACATTTGTCCAAAATAATCCAACCCGCCTAAAGTGACAAACGGATCTGTGCCCAAGAAGTAACAGCCATTTGGCAAACTTGTGTAGCTTACATAAGTCCCTGATGTTCCATCAATGGCTGATATAGCGCCGTTTGTAAGCGTAAAACTTTTATCCATAGGACCCCCTGGACCGCCACCACGCATAAATACAGTTCCGTTTGCTCCTGCGGTTGGAGTGCTTGTATTTGTTCCAGCTATCACTTGAACGTTTAATGTGTTAGTGCCACCAGCATTGATAAAATATGGCATGCTGGTCTTGTTTGCTTTAATAGTTGTCCCGGCCGCATTTGTAACTTTTATACCAACAGTATACCCACCTGTGGATGGTCCTTTTGGAATTGCCGGATTAGTTATTTTACGCAAATCAACTGTTAAACTATCGTTAGCTAACGGCGAACCAGAAACACCCAAAGTAACTGTAACTTTTAAAGAAGTTGTATTTACAGATACTGCGGTTCCGGTAACTACACCAACAGAAAAATTATTAAAATCAGTATAGAACGGAGAGAATGTGTCCAAAGCCGCGTTTACAACATCTGTCCCGCTTGGAAAAGTAAGTTCTATTTTATCCCCTGCCACCACAACCGCGCCGGGAGTAAACTTAACCTGAAACACATTTGAATCCTGACTTGCTGAAGCATTAAACGGAAATGCCATGGCCGCCTGCCCAAAAGCAAATTGATCTACAGTGAAAGAACCAAAACCCATTGGCTTAAACTCTCCTCCTCCAACTGTACCGCCGGTAAAAGCGGTGCTTGGCGGGGCAAACATTCCTCCGCCATCAAATGCGCCAAACGTCTCTTTACTATCATCCACCGGACCAATAATTGTGCTTGTGCCCATTGTATTGCCGGATAAATCAGAAACTCCACCAACTGCAACAGTTACATTAGAACCGCCACTTGCGACCGGAGTCAAACCTACCCCAGTAATAGTTGCCGCCAAACTAACGCTATCATAAGTAATTGAAGCGGAAGCAGTCGCTTTGTCCGGCCCGCCTTGAGTAATTGAGATTCTTGCGTGATTTAGAGTGCTACTCACCCAGTTAGAATCAACCTGGGTCTGGTGATTCATCGGTTCAATAAAAAATATTTTACAAGTATAATCATCGCAACGAACCTCCTTGAACAACGGCGCAATTACATCCACGCCTCCTGTTGTATATGTGTAAGTAGTTGTGACCAAAGGAATGCTAGCCAAATCTGTTACTGCCGCAGAGAATATAATTGTATAAACCGTGTTTGGGTTTAACGCGCTGTTTGGCACTATGAAAACACTGTTTGCGCCAGGATCATATTTCACATCAGCCGCTACTGCGGTTGCGCCTCTATACAAAGTAATGTTAGTGTTATTGACTGTAGAAACGGATAATGTCTCATTAAAACCAAAGTTAAACGCTTTGTTTACAGCTACGCCTGTTGTGCCAGAGGCGATGGAAGGATAAATTGTAGGCGCGGTGGAATCGTTGGATCCGGAGACAATGAATGAAGATTTAAACGCTATATCAGTAGCATAAGAGGGTGGCCGCATGCTCATTCCTGAAGCGCCGGCCGCTCCGCCCAACACTCGCACTTCATATGTCCCGGCAGATAAGGCGCTATGAGAAACAGTGACAAACCTCTGTTCGTTTGAATCTAAACTAACAGTAACGCCTGACGAAACTTCTGTGTTAGCCCCGCTAGTAATATTAAATAACTTAATATTAGCGCTATTCATGGATGCCGTACTCATAGCGCTGTTAAACTCCACGATTATATTTGTATTTGGAGCAGCTACTAACCCTGGCGCCGGCACCATTGATTTTACATATGGGGGCATGAATTGTCCGCTTGTGCCGAACGAGGCCATATTTAACGAACCGCCGCTTGTTGAAAAAGAAACCTTATGGCCTCCACCGGTGAGATTTCCGGAAATTGATTGGCCGCTTTGGCTTTTTACACCAGAACCAATAACAAGAGTAAAGAAAGTGCTGCTTGCCAAAGAGGCAGATGGTGAAAATAAGATTGTATTAGTATCCATTGAAAAAAGCGATGAACATCCAGGTGAGGCATTGCTTGCGCAATACACAACCGCGCCAGCAACTTTTGTAGTGCCGTCGTCGGTTGTTAAATAAACATTACTGCCGACATTTAACGCGTCAGAATCGTTAATTGTAGTTGCGTCCATTGGCTGGTTAAAACCAACGCGAAGCGCGCCCATATTGATAGGGACATTCTGCATTCCATCTGGTGGGCCAGAAAACATCACCATTGGCGAACCGCCAGAAGAGCCGCCGCCTCCGCCCATTCCACCAGCGCCCGGATCGTAAAAACCGCAACTCCCGCTTCCAATACTTAAATTAATTCCTGTTTTATCGCTAGACCCGATAGTTTCAAAACGTGAAGATCTGCAAAAGCCAACTTTGTGCGCAACAAAATCAAAGGCGTCGTTATCCGGTAAACCTGCAATTGTATATGTGCCATCGCCAGCGGTTGTAACAGCGACTTTAGCATAGCCATCCGCAAAAACATACGCGCCGCCCAAATTTGCGCCATTGCTAGTTATGATTCCGGCAACAGTGCGAGATCCGGCCGTCACTCCGGTAACAGTAAACGGATTATTCTGACAATCCAGCGCTGAAACGGCAGACGGTGAAGCGCAAAAGAAACGTATGTTGCCAGCTCTATCTCTAGCAGTTAGATAATAACGAAAAGTAGTTGCCGCTGTAGAAGTTGGCAAAGTAAACTTGTAAAACTCAAACTCGCCGGCATACGCGATGGCGGTAGAAGTATTGGCACCATACCAAGTTGTGGTCGCATACATTAAAGAAAAATATTCAGCCTCGCCATCACCTGTATTAGAAAAATTTTGGCCAGATGTCTGGTCATCAAACACAAAGGCGCTTATTACCGGAGCGACCCCGACTGTGGCCGCATGCGCAGGGTTATGAGATATTTGCGGAGCGGAAACATCTGAAATATTGTCAAAAGTAGTTGAGACAGGTGTTGAAGAAGCCAAAATCGCAAGGCCGGGATTGGTGGTGGAAACAAACACCCACGCAACATATTGTGTACTGGTACTCCATGCCGCGCCAGCGCTATCAGATGACATGTATTGAGGAACTATTTGTTCAGTCATGCTCCATTGTGTAAAATACCCGGCTGACGTACAAGGAACGCCGCCACAACCTGTTGACTCAACAGTACTTGTTGCCAACGACGCGGTTGATGTGGTAATAAAAATTTTTGTATATAAAAATCCTGCCGGCTGGTCTCCTGGCGTCCAAGTTACTCTAAAATCTCTGCCATCCAACCCAAAACCTGTTGTATCTGGATCAGTTAACACGACACCAGAAAGCGCTTTTGCTCCGCCTCCCCAAAAAAAGGAAGCATAAAACCCAAATGCCACCGCCACTGTGAGAACAGAGAACAGATATGTATGCCTCCTCTTTCGAAGATGGCGCATGATTTTTTTTGCCATACGTTTTTAAAATTAATTTATTTATTTTTATTTATTAAATAACAAAAAATTTGAGCCGCTTCCGGTCTTTGCAAAATAATTATTACAAAATGAGACAAGCTTCATTTTTTTGAAGAAATTTTTTAACTAACACTAGTATAGCACTTTTTTTCCCACTTGGGTATAGTCAAATAAAAACTGTGGATAAGTTACACCCGCTTTGGCAAGCGGGTGTCATCCCGAGATTGCCAGGCGATCGAGGGATCCATCTTGGCAACAAAAAACGCGCCATTTTGGGGCGCGCTTTTTAAAATTACTGTTATGATAACTGCGATTCAACCTCTGCGGCAAAGTCATTTCCTTTCTTTTCAATCCCATCTCCCAATTCATAGCGAACCATCTTCGCGATTTTCACATCAGCGCCTTTGTCCGCCAATATCTTGGTAATTGTTTTTTCTTCATCTTTGATAAACGGTTGTTCCAACAAACAAATCTCGCTGTAAAACTTGTCCAGCTTACCTTTTAAAATATTGGGAATGGCGGCTTCGGGCTTGCCCTGTTGCTTTAACTGTTCGGCATAAATTTCTTTTTCTTTTTCAATCGTTTCAGAAGGAACCTCAGAGCGATCAACATATTTTGGATTGGCCGCGGCGGCATGCATCGCGATCCAACGCGCAAATTCATCATCAGTCGTACCGATCAAATGAATAAGCACGGAAATCTTACCACCCATGTGCGAATAAACTCCAAAAGCGTCGCCATCCTTTTTTTCAACAACCGCGAATCTGCGAAGCGCTATTTTTTCTCCGATTTTTGCCGTAATATTATCCAATTTTTCTTGAATCGCGGAAGACAGCGCGTCTTCCATTGTCGCGGGTTTATTTTCCAATAAATAATCGGCCAGCTCATCAACCAATTTTTTGAAGTCCTCATTTTTGGCGACAAAATCGGTTTCAGAATTTACCTCAAGAACAACGGCAATGTTGCCGTCTGCTTTGACTTGGGTTGTTCCTTCAGCCGCGATTTTATCCGTCCGCTTTGCGGCCTTAATAATACCCTTTTTGCGGAGAAGCTCCCCGGCTTTTTCCATATCGCCCTCCGCTTCTTCCAGCGCCTTTTTGCAATCCATCATGCCGGCGCCGGTTGATGCGCGGAGTTTTGCGACATCAGAAGCTGATACAGACATATATTTATTCAACATCGAATTGACAATGTTCTCGCTTTTTCGCCCGCGAGGGCGAAGGATGAGCCTTCGGGCTCATAACCCGCTCGAACATAATCAATTCGATTTATTATTATATAGATTCTTCTTTTTTGAGCGCTCGATTTTCTTTCTTGACGGCATCGTGCTTCACCGGCTCTTCCTTTACTCGTTCGGCCCTCTTCTTTTCAAATTCCGCCTTGCCTTCAATTATCGCTTCAGCAATTAAATCCGCGATCATTTTGATTGAATTTACCGCGTCATCATTTGCCGGAATCGCGTAATTTACTTTCGTCGGGTCGGTATTTGAATCACAAACCGCGACTACAGGCAATTCGGTTCTCGCGGTTTCCGCCAAAGCGGTTTTTTCAGTTCGCATATCCGCGATATATAGCGCGTCAGGCATTCTGTCCAAAGCGGTCAAACCGATCAAATATTTGTCCATTCTTTCCAACTGTTTTTTAAATTCAACCTGCTCTTTTTTGGTATATTTTTCAATTTCACCGGTCGCGAATTGGTCTTTTAAGCCATGATATTTCTTGAGCCTTCTTTTGACCTCATCAAAGTTGGTCAACAGACCGCCGATCCAACGCTCAACCAAATACGGCGAACCGCATTTTTGCGCGGCTTCCTTAATGATTTCTCTCGCCTGTCGCTTTGTGCCTACAAATAAAATAACCTGGCCTTTACTTGCCAGATTTCTCACATAATCAAGAGCTTCCTTGAGTTTTCCCAAGGTAACCTCAAGATTAATAATATGCACCCCGTTTCGCACGCCGAAGATGCTTTCTTTCATCTTGGGATGCCAGCGTGACTTCTGATGGCCAAAGTGAACCCCGGCCTTCAACATTTCCAACAATGTTGGCATTTTTGTCATATTTTCCTTACTTATCCGCCACAGCTCGTATGAGCGAAAGCGGATTACCCCATTTAGGGACCACCCCTCCCAGCCCTGTAATAAATTACCGGGAGGAAAAATCGCTTGCGCGAAGGAGGGTGAGTGATTTGAATTATGCGGACAGTATATATTATAGATGAATTTTAGTCAAGGCCGAATCATCAAAAGTTGACATTTTTTAAATATAATGCTAATATATTACCACTAAACAATGACCCAAAACTTAAACAATTTTATTTATTTATTTCGCTCACTCATTTCGCTTATGCAAAAAGACATACACCCTGAATACAATAATGACTGCGCCGTAACCTGCGCCTGCGGTAATAAATTCACCACCGGCAGCACCATGAAAGCCATTCGCGTGGAACTTTGCAACAAGTGCCATCCTTTTTATACAGGAAAACAAAAATTCGTTGACACGGCCAGACGGGTGGAAAAATTCCAAGAACGCGTGGACAAAAAAACTACAGCTTCGGCCGCTCGCAAAGGCAAGAAAGTAAAGAAAGCCGCCGGCGCCGTGAAGAAAATCGCAAAAAAAGCGGAAAAGAAAGCGTCAAAAGCGTAGCTTTATTAAACTTAAAAAACGGACTATACTATCTTTTGGTTGAGTCCGTTTTT
>JBBTQE010000049.1:0-7957 GCA_038065775.1 Patescibacteria group bacterium | reverse complement strand
AAAAAATTGACAGCGCGTCAAAATAGCACTAGAATAGTATGAGATTAAAAATCTATTTATTTTATGGCTAAAAATAAAAAAATTATCATCTGGGTCGCGATCATAGCTGTGGTTGCGGGTTTTTTATTCTTCAAATTTAGAAATAATAAAAAGAATCAGACAAGTTATGAAACCGCAAAAGTTGAACGCGGCGACCTCGCTCAAACAGTTGAGGCGACCGGCAAGGTTGAATCATTAAATGATTTGAGTTTGCGATTTGAGGTGCCGGGAATCATAGACAAGATTCTTGTGAAAGAAGGGCAGAAAGTAAAAGCCGGCGACGCAATCGCGAATTTGCGGCTTGGGGAACTTAACGCGGCGGTGGCGCAGGCCAGCGCTAATTTAAATCAAAAAATTGCCGGCGCGACTCAAGCGGAAAAAGACTATTATAAGGCAGTGGTTGATCAAGCAAAGGCGGATTGGGATAAATCAAAATCTGACACGACAAATTTAATTTCGGTCGCTGAATCCGCGTTGGAAACCGCCAAAAATAATTTGGAACTCGCGGCCGGCGGGGAAAAAAGCCAAATTGTTTTAAGCGCTTACGAAGACGCTGTTTCAGTTTTGCAGTCATCTCTTACGAAGCTTGATGACGGCTTGGTTCAAGCTGATAATATTTTGGGCATTGATAACACCTCTGCCAATGATGACATACAGCCGTATCTTTCGGTTTCCGATCCAAACAAACTTTTTAGCGCGAATTCGCAGTATGGGGTTGTAAAAAATTTAGTCGCGCAAGTTCGGCTAAAAATTACTCCGCTAACATCGGGCAGCGCGAGCGCTGAAATTGACATCGCGCTTTCGTCAGCTATCGATACGTTCACTCAAATGAGCCAGTTGCTTGTTATGGTGAGCGATGCTTTAAACGCCACGGTAACGGGCGGAAGTTTTACAACAGCTTCGTTAAGCGTTAAGAAAACCACAATTGACACTGCGAGAACATCAATAAACACTCAATACACAAATTTGATCAATCAAAGACAGGCAATAGCCAGCGCGAAAAACAGCTATCAGACATATTCAATCGCGTACGACAAAGCTGTTAAAGATTTGGCGGATACGAGAAATTCAGTCGCGGCAACGCTAAAAATTAAAGAGGCGGTTTATAACCAAGCGCTCGCGAATTATCAAAATAAAATTAATCCGACGCGGGATGTTGATCTGGCATATTACAGAGCCGCTTTGTGGCAAGCCGCCGCCAACAGAAACAAAGCGATTATCAAGGCCCCGATTGACGGCATTGTCACTGTCATCAATAAGAAAGCCGGCGAGCTTGTTACTTCAGCCGACGAAATTGTGCGATTATTTTCGCCTCATTTTGAAATTAAGGTTGACGTTCCTGAAGCGGATATTTCCAAGCTTGGCGCCGGCGACGAAGCTCAAATTACTCTTGACGCGTTTGGAGAAGAGTTCAGATTTTCAGGAAAAGTCGCGAACATTGAAGCCGGTTCAACCGAGATTCAGGATGTGGTTTATTATAAAGTTACAATCACTTTGGATGATTCGGACAAAGAAGTTAAGCCCGGAATGACCGCGAACATAAAAATTAAAGCGGACTTCAAACAGCAGGTTTTATATATTCCGCTTAGAGCCGTGCGAACTGACGATGACAATAAGAAATTCGTGCGCGTGCCTTTAGGGGCGGATTCGGAAGATGTTTATGTGAAGATTGGAATGAAAGGCGATGATGGAAAAGTTGAAATTTTGGAAGGTTTGAAAGAAGGCCAGGTGACAATCGTCAGTATTATAAAAAAGTGATATGTCTTTGATTCAGGCAAAGAACTTGTCAAAGGAGTATAAAAATGGTGAAGTGACAACTTCGGTGTTAAAAAATATTACTTTCAGTATCAAGGCGGGAGAGTTTGTGGCCATAATGGGTCCGAGCGGGTCAGGCAAGTCAACTCTTATGCATATTTTGGGGTTTTTGGACGCATTAAGCTCCGGAGAATATTTGTTTAACGGGAAAAATGTCAGCACTTTAAGCGATGATGAATTGGCTTTGATGAGGAGCAGGGAAGTGGGATTCGTTTTTCAGTCGTTCAATCTTCTTTCTAGAACAACCGTTTTGGATAATACAATACTGCCTTTGATGTATACGAAAGACAGCCGCTTGGAATGGGAAGCAAAAGCGCGGGTCGCTTTGGAAGAAGTTGGTTTGAGCCATAGACTCAACCATTTTTCCGATCAGCTTTCTGGTGGAGAAAAACAAAGGGTTGCCATTGCCCGCGCGCTGATAAACAAGCCGTCAATTATTTTTGCGGACGAACCGACGGGTAATTTAGATTCTAAATCAGGTTTGCAGGTGATGCGAATTTTACAAAAGTTGAACGAAGAAGGCAAGACAATTATTTTAGTTACGCATGAAAAGTATACGGCCGAACACGCTAAACGAATCATAAGAATAAAAGACGGCCAAATCTTCGCTGATGAAACTGTGCGGGAGCGGCAATTAGCGGATAAAACTGATGAATTGGTAAAATAATTTTTAGGTATGAACTACCTTAATAGCATGCATTGCGCCGGCAAAATTTTAGCCGCGAATAAAGCGCGTTCTTTTTTGTCCATGCTTGGAGTGATAATCGGAGTAATGGTTGTGATTATAATTATTTCAGTTGGCGCTGGCGCGCAAAGTTTGATTTTGAATCAGATTAAAAGCATGGGTTCAAATTTGGTTGGAATTTTGCCCGGAAAATCAGAAGATAAAGGCCCGCCCGTTGCGGTCATGGGAGTTGTTGTAACAACTTTAAAATATGAGGATGGCCGAGCGATAATGAACAGAGGCAATTCGCATATTGTCGGGGTTGCTTCTTATGTGCGTGGAATTGATACCATTATTTTTGGCGACACAAAAACCGACACAAATTTTGTTGGAACTACCGCCAGCATGATTTATGTTGAGGACGCGAAAGTTGAATATGGCAGATTTTTTACGGAAGATGAGGAGCGCTCTTTGGCCAGAGTCGTGGTGTTGGGAAGCCAGACGGCAGGCGATTTGTTCACGGACGAAGATCCACTGGGCAAACAAATCAGAATTAAAAAAACGGCTTTCACGATAATCGGGGTAATGAAGCCGCGTGGAGTGAGCGGTTTTGAAAATCAGGATGACCAGATTTTCGTGCCTTTGCCAACCGCGCAAAAATTATTGCTCGGCATTAACCACGTCAGTTTTATGCGCGCGAAGATTGACAGCGGCGAGTATGTTGACAGTTCGCTTGAGTTTATAAAGGATGTTTTGCGGGAACAGCATGGAATAACCGATCCGGAGAACGACGATTTCACAGTGCAATCGGCGGCGCAAGGCCTCCATGCGCTGACGCAAATAACCAACGCGCTAAGATTTTTTCTTGCCGCCGTAGCCTCTATCGCTTTGGTGGTGGGCGGTTTTGGAATTATGAACATAATGCTCGCGGCCGTGCAGGAGAGAACAAAAGAAATAGGTTTGCGCAAAGCGGTCGGGGCAAAACATTCTGACATAACACGGCAATTTTTGGTTGAAACCGTCACGATTACTTTTTTTGGCGGACTGCTTGGAATAATTTTTGGGCTGTTAATTTCAGTTGTGATAGCAAAAGTGGCTCAAAATATGGGATATAAATGGGACTTGGTTATAACTTTTTCATCTGTTTTGCTAGCCGTTTCAGTGTCAGTCGGAATAGGTTTGATTTTCGGCATTGTTCCGGCCAGACGCGCCAGTCGGCTTAGTCCGATTGAGGCGTTGAGATACGAATAGTATGAATTTTTTGATTGCACAACTTGCTTTTACATCGCTTAAGAGCCATAAATCGCGCACAATTTTAACTATGCTCGCGATTGGAATCGGCATCGCTTCGGTTATTGTCATGATGTCCGCCGGTAAAGGAATAGAAAAATTTGTGTTAGGCGAGCTGGACGTGTTCGGCGCAAATACAATTGAGATAGAAGTTAAAGTTCCGAGCGTTAAAAAAACTTCAACTGAAAACGCCATCGGGTTAACGCAGGGCATAACCATTACAACTTTAAAAGATAAAGACATTGATACTGTTCGCGATCATCCAAATATAGAATTCGCGAATGGCTCTGTAATGGGGCAAGAATCAGTAAGCTATCAAGGGCAATTAAAAAAAGTTGTGTTAATGGGCCATGGGCCCGAGCAGGCGCAGATTGATGGCCTAAAAATTGAAAACGGAAGATTTTTTACCAAAGAAGAGGAGGGTTCTCTTGCCTCGGTCGCGGTTTTGGGGAGTGGTGTAAAAGAAAAAATGTTTGCCGATGACAACGCGATTGGGAAAATAATTTACGTGAAAGGGAAGCCGTTTAAAGTTTTGGGTGTAATGTCAAAAAGAGGGGCGGCATTTTTCTTTGATATTGACAACATGCTGATTTTGCCGACGAAAACAATGCAGAAAAAAATTCTCGGCATAGATTATGTGATGTACATAATGGCAAAAATGAACGACCTTTCAAAGGCCAAGCAGACAGCCGATGAGCTGACCGAACTGATCAGAATAAATCATAATATAACTGATCCAAACAAAGATGATTTCGCGGTGAACACAATGGAGGAGGCGAAAGATATGATGAAGACAATAATCGGAGCGTTGACGCTTTTGCTTGTGGCGCTCGTGTTTATTTCGCTTATTGTCGGCGGAGTTGGAATTATGAATATTATGTATGTGTCAATCGCTGAAAGAAAATTTGAAATAGGTTTGCGAAAGTCCGTGGGCGCCAGAAAAAAAGACGTGCTTTGGCAATTTTTGGCAGAAGCTATCATGCTCACCACTGGCGGCGGTATTTTTGGAATTTTGTTTGGAGTTTTTATTACTTTAATAATTTATTTTATCGCGATTTTTTACGGCTTTAAATGGTCGTTTGTAATTCCGATTTCGTCCGTCTTGCTATCTCTTGGATTTTCAACTTTTATTGGAGTTTTATTCGGTGTTTATCCCGCCAAAAAAGCGGCCAGCCTTAATCCGATTGAAGCATTACGGAGAGAGTGATAAAAGTTGCTGATTTTAGCAAAGATGTGGTAGAGTAATGCCGTATGACAGACACGCAAGCCATCAAGGACAGGGTGGACATCGTCCAGCTTATTGGCGAATATATTCAAATCAAAAAAGCAGGCGCCAATTGGAAGGCGAATTGTCCGTTTCATCATGAAAAAACTCCGTCGTTCATGATTCATCCGGAGAAACAAATTTGGCATTGTTTTGGTTGCGGGAAAGGCGGGGATGTATTTACTTTTCTTCAAGAAATGGAGGGGTTGGATTTTCCGGAAGCGCTGAAAATTTTAGCAGACAGAGCCGGAGTAAAGATTGACACCTTCGCCAGTGAAGTGAACAAAAGCCAACGGAATCGAATCGTGGAAATTAACGCAAAGGCTGCCGCTTTTTTTCATAATTTTTTATCGCAAATGTCGGCCGCGAAACCAGCGATGGATTATTTATTAAAGAGAGGGTTAGCGCAAAATATAATTGAAGAATGGACGATCGGATATATTCCGGAACAGTGGGATTTGCTCACTCAATATTTATTGAAGAAAGGCGAAGGAATTGATGACCTTGTGGCTTCAGGCTTGACGATTAAAAAGGAAGGCGCGGACATTTCTAAAAAAAAAGGATTTTATGATCGATTTAGAGGAAGAATAATGTTTCCCATTTGGGACGCGCATGGCAATGTAGCGGGATTTACCGGGAGAATTTTGGTGGAAACTGAAAATTCCGGCGGAAAATATGTCAACACTCCGCAGACTCCGGTTTTTGACAAGTCAAGATTGTTGTTTGGACTGAACAAGGCAAAAGTTGAGATAAAAAATAAAGATTTGGCTGTTTTGGTTGAGGGCCAAATGGATGTAATCGCGTGCCATCAGGCTGGCATGAAAAATGTGGTCGCGTCGTCCGGCACCGCCCTGACTTTTGAGCAGGTCAAAATGATAAAACGCTACACCAATAATATTGCCATAGCGTTTGACGCGGATGCCGCCGGCCAGTCGGCCGCAAAAAGGGGAATTGATGTCGCGATGGAGCAGGGGATGAACATTAAAATTATCCAGATACCGGAGGGCTGCGGAAAAGACGCGGATGAATGTTTGAAAAAGAATTCCGAAGTATGGTTTAAGGCGGTTGAAAATGCGAAGGAAGTAATGGTTTGGCATTTTGATTCAAATTTAAACAACATAAATAAAAATGATCCAAAACAAAAGCAAAGAGTCGCGGAAGCATTGCTCTCGGAAATTACAAAACTGGCCCATGGCGTAGAACAGGATCATTGGCTAAAGCGGTTGGCCGAGGCATTGGGCGTGGAGTTCTCTGTTTTGAGAGCTGAAATGAGCAAAATGAAAGTTAGATACAAAATTGTCGCTAACGACCAAAAAAATGGCGTCGTATTACCGGAAAAATCCGACAAGTCAACCATTTTAGCGGAAAATTTATGGGCTTTATTTTTAAAATTTCCAAGATTGGCAGAGGAATTCATACTGTCTTTAAAACCTGGATACTTTATAAATACTCAATTTTTGACTCTTTACGAAAATGTAAATAGGCAGTATAATGAAAGTAATAAAATTGACCCCGAATTGCTGAAAGGGGAGTCAGTTGATGTTTTATTATTGAAAGGCGAATGTGAATATGACGAATTTGACGAGAAAACAAGAAAAAAGGAAGCTGTTAGTTTAATCTGTAGTCTCAAAAACGAATGGAAAAAAAAGGAAAAAAGCCGGCTTGAAGATTTTTTAAAAAAAGCAGTGGCTGAAAATAACGCGGAAGAGCGAGCGAGGATCATGAGCGAGATAACAAAATTAGAAAGTGAAAATTATAATAGCATACTTATTTAGCTCAATTTAGAAACTATGGTTAAAAAGAGAGGGGCTAAGAAAAAAAAATTGAAACCGTCTAGAAAATCGCGAACTTCAAAAAAAGTTTTTAAAAAAGTTAAAAAATCGCGAGCCAAGAAGGTTGTAAAAAAAGCCGACCCTAGAAAAAAAGTTTGGAAAAAAACAGCTCCCAAGCCAAAGTTTGTCGTTGAAGAAGTTGTGGAACCAGCGCCGAATGAAATCTGGGCAATGGTGAAGAAAGGCAGAAACCGAGGATTTATAACACAGACGGAACTTTTAAATGTTTTTTCCAGACCGGAAAGGTATCTTGATTTATACGAGAGTCTTCTTGAAATTCTTGATAAAAATGGGGTGACAGTTGTAGAAGCGCCCGGTTCCATGCTTGGCAAAAGAGACGAGACGGCTGGCATACTCAAACAGTTTCAGGGCGAACAGCCGGACATGGATGTGCCCTTTGATCTGGGACAAATTTCTTCAGATTCAATTCAGATGTATTTGAGAGAGATAGGAAAAATTCCTCTGCTGACTGCTGAAGAAGAAGTGTCGCTCGCTAAACGCAAAGAAAGAAATGACAAAGAAGCTGACAGAAAATTGATTGAAGCAAATTTGAGGCTGGTTGTTTCAATCGCCAAAAAATTTGTGGGCAAATCTCTTTCGCTCCTGGATCTTATTCAAGAAGGAAATATTGGTTTGTTTAGAGCGGTCAAAAAATTTGACTACAGAAGGGGTTATAAATTTTCTACCTACGCCACGTGGTGGATCAGGCAGGCGATTACCCGCGCTCTGGCCGATCAATCGCGAACGATTCGCATTCCGGTGCATATGGTGGAGACAATCAACCGTTTCCAGCAGGTTCAGCGCCGGTTGTTGCAAGATTTGGGCCGCGACCCGACTCCGGAAGAATTGGCCGCTGAAATGGGAGAGGAAGTGGGGAAGATAAACCATATCATAAAAATTTCTCAAGATACGGTTTCCTTGGAAATGTCAGTTGGCGACGACGATGATGACGATTCATCTCTTCAGGATTTTGTGGAAGATGTAAAAAACATGTCTCCTGACAGAGCGGCTGGACTTGAAATTTTGCGCGATTATGTTCGGCAAGCGATTGCT
>JBBTQE010000048.1:0-6944 GCA_038065775.1 Patescibacteria group bacterium | reverse complement strand
TTTTGCGTTAAAAAATGAAGACGAGCAAAACGCGATAGTGTCTTCGTATGTTTCTTTTTTAAACGGTTTGGATTTTCCGTTGCAGATAGTAATCCAATCCAGACAGTTGTACATAAAACCATATCTGGAAAATTTGCTAAAAAAAGAAAGGGAACAGCCGAACGAACTGTTAAGGGCGCAAATCGCGGACTACAGATCATTTGTCGCCGAGCTTGTAAGTATGGGCAAAATAATGAGTAAACAATTTTATGTGGTTGTGCCGTATGATCCGCTGTCAAATAAAAGCAAAAGTTTTTGGTCAAGGTTTGGCGAGGCCATTAATCCGGTCAGAACGATTAAATTAAAAGGTGAAAGATTTCAGCAGAGAAAAAATGATCTTGACATGAGGGTGAGACAGATTGAGTCTGGTTTGGCGAGCATGAATTTGGAAGTGATCAGAGTTGACACGCAATCGCTGATAGAGCTTTATTCCTCAACATATAATCCCGATATCGCGTTCAGCGAGCATTTGCCTCCGTTAAATCAATTGCAAATTGAAGGTTAATCTATGGCATTCAAACCAACATTATTGGGAAAAAAATCAGCTGAAGACCCGATAGATAAAGAAGAAGCGAAAATACAGAAAAAATCTTCCGAGGAAATTGTTACTCTTGAAGAAGAGCGGATGTACAGGGAAGGCACGGTTTCCATACGAGATTTGATAGCTCCGGCCGCCTTTAATATTGAAGCCAATTATTTGAAATTGGGAGATATTTTTTGCCGCACGATTTTTGTCGTCAGTTATCCGAGGTATATCTCAATTGGCTGGAGTTCCCCGGTGTTAAATTTATCCCTGACAATGGATATAGGAATGTTTTTTTATCCGGTGAAATCCGCCATCATTCTTAAACAGCTCCGCAACAAGGTCGGGGCGCTGGAGGCGCAGTTGAGCGCGGATTCTGAAAAAGGCGCGCCCAGAGATCCGATACGCGAAACGGCCTTGCGCGACATTGAACAGTTAAGAGACGACCTGACTCAAGGCACTGAACATTTTTTTCAATTCGCTTTTTATGTGACTTTATACGCAAAATCCAAGGAAGCGCTTGATCAAACTTCCGAAGATGTGGAAAATATTTTCGGGTCAAAATTAATTTCCAGCCGCAAGGTTTTATATCAGTCAGAGCAAGGGTTTAATTCAACACTGCCTTTGGCAAATGATGAGTTGATGATTACTTTTAATCTAAATTCATCGCCGATTGCCGCTTCTTTCCCGTTCATTTCGGCGGAATTAACTTCAGATGACGGTATTTTGTATGGTATAAATCGCCACAACAATAGTTTGATACTTTTTAACAGATTTTCCTTGCAGAACGCGAATATGGTTGTGTTCGCGACTTCAGGCGCGGGAAAAAGTTATGCCATCAAACTTGAAATTTTGCGAACATTGATGATGGGGGTGGATATTATAGTGATTGACCCGGAAATGGAATATAAACACCTATGCGAGGCAGTCGGCGGAACGTATATCAATATTTCGCTTTCTTCAGAAAGCAAGGTCAACCCGTTTGATTTACCAAGGCCGACCGGCGGCGAGGAAATTTCCACGGAAGATGTTATACGAAGCGCGGTAATAACTGTGAAGGGGTTATTGAGAATCATGTTTGCGGGGTTAAGCACGGAGGAGGATTCAGTATTGGACAGAGCGCTTATTGAAACTTACGCCAAAAAAGATATAACGCCTGAAGCCGATTTAGCCACGGTTGAGCCGCCGATAATTCAGGATTTGCAGGAGATTTTAGAAGGAATGGAAGGCTCGCAGAATTTGGTTTTAAAGCTAAAAAAGTTTACGGAAGGAACATTCAGCGGTTTGTTCAATTCGCCCACAAATGTTGACATGAAGAATCAGCTGGTTGTTTATAGCGTCCGCGATTTGGAAGAGGAGTTGAGGCCTCTCGCGATTTACGCGATAGTCAATTATATATGGAATGTTGTTCGTTCGGAAAGCAAAAAGAGGATACTTGTGATTGATGAGGCATGGTGGCTGATGCAACACGAGGACAGCGCGCGCTTTATTTACGCGCTGGTTAAACGATGCAGAAAATATTTCCTTGGCGTTACGACGATCACTCAAGATGTGAATGATTTTTTGCGTTCGCAATATGGACAGGCGATCGTCACCAATTCTTCGCTCCAGCTTCTGCTTCGCCAGTCTCCCGCGGCGATAGATTTGGTCCAGAAAGTTTTTATGTTAACGGAAGGAGAAAAATATTTGTTGCTTGAGAGCGCGATCGGCGAGGGAATCTTTTTTGCCGGTTCAAAACACGCCGCCATTAAAGTTGTTGCGTCATATACCGAAGACCAGATTGTGACGACAAATCCGGAACAATTGCTTGAAATTGAAAAAGCGAAAAAACAATTTGAAGCCGAGAATAATCTTTAATTTTAAATATGTCATTGCGAGCAAGAATTTTTATTATAATTAGTTTGGCAATCCTGGCCGTTTTAGCCGTAAGCATTATTTTGATAATGCGCAATAAGGCAAAACAAGCCGCGAAGCAATCAACGCAAGTTGAAAATATGGATAAGACGGAAAGCCCCGCAACTGCAACTTCGGCTGGTAATTTAACCGGTTCAGATCAGTCAACTAAGATACCGGAGGGGATTCCAATCAAAAGCGCGACTGCTTTAGAAAATGAACAGAACGGGGTCAAACAGCTGGCAAAAATTTTTGTTGAGCGCTATGGCACATATTCCACGGAAAACAATTATCAAAATATTAAAGATCTTGAGGGTTTAAGCACGGACGCGCTTTGGAAGAGTATTAATTCAATAATAAGCAAAACAAGAACAAGCACGGAATTTATGGGTGTTACAACCAGGGTTATTACAACTGAATTGTCTAAATGGGAAAAGAACAGCGCTGTTGTCGCGTTGAAGGCGTTGCGGGCTGAAGAGAAACAGGCCGGCGCATTAAATAAATATCTGGATTATACCGTCAGCTTAATCAAGAATGGCCAGGATTGGCTTGTGGACAAAATAAGTTGGAAATAACCCGGGGCGGCAAGAATTTTGTTCTATGAACCTGGCTCTTTTTTTGAAAAATTTAATTTTCCCGATTTTTTGCGTGCAATGCGAGAAAGAGGGTGTTTGGTTGTGCGATGATTGTTTTGGTCGTCTGAATATTGAAAGTGTTTATCTTTGCCCGGCGTGCTCACGACCGTCCGATAGCGGAAGAGTCTGCGCCGGATGCGCAGCCAATTCGCATCTTGACGGGGTTGGAGCTTATTTTCGTTACAGTGAAAATAATGCTGTTTCCGCTTTGATCAAGTATCTTAAATATAAATATATTCGGGATATTGAGCATTTGTGGAGAAAGATTGTTGATAAAGCTGAAATGAAGTTTGGTTTTAATTTGGAGAATTTGCTGATCATTCCAGTGCCGTTGCATTATTTGCGCCAAAGGGAAAGGGGATTTAATCAGGCGGAAATTTTGACAAATATTATTTCACAAAAATTCGCTTTAAAAATGGACAGCGCAAATTTGCGCAGGCAACGGCATACTGTTCAACAGGCAAAGCTTTCCGGATCGCAAAGGAGGGAAAATTTGACTGACGCTTTTGTGTGGAAAGGAGAAACGCCCGCGGCGGAAAATATTTTATTGGTTGATGATGTTTATACTACCGGAGCCACCATGCAAGAATGCGCGAAGACTTTAAAAAAATGCGGGGCGAAAATGGTGTGGGGCTTGGTTTTGGCGAGAGAATAACCCGAGCGGGCGGCTCGTTGACTTAATTTGGATTTTTGATATAATATTAGCCATCCAAACATAATGGAGAGGTGGCTGAGTTGGTCTAAAGCGGCACACTGCTAATGTGTTGTACAGCCTTAAAACTGTACCGTGGGTTCAAATCCCACCCTCTCCGCCTTCGTCATGCTGAAGCGTGGCTACTAACATATGTCGGTATTAGTTTCGGGTTCGCTAGTGTATGACAACATAATGAATTTTCCGGATAGTTTTAAGAATCATATTATGCCGGAAAATATTCATATTTTGAATGTGTGTTTTATTATTGATCAGCTAGAGCGTAGCTGGGGCGGAACAGCAGGAAACATCGCATATACAATCAATCTGTTGGGAGCTGATCCGATTCTTTTATCAGCGGTTGGCAGTAACGGTGGAGACTATATAAAATATTTAAATGAGGTTGGAATTAAAACTGACCATGTTTTAATAGACGAAGACCAATTAACCGCGTCAGCGTTTATAACTACAGATGCTGATGACAATCAGATCACCGCTTTTCATAATGGGCCTCTTGGTTTGGCTGGCCAGATGTGCATAGCTGAAATAAAAGAAAAGTTTTCCGTCGTTTTAATTTCGCCCACTCAAAAAGAAGTGATGATTAAGCATCTAAAAGAATCTCATGAGTTGGGATATAAAACAGTGTTTGACCCCGGCCAACAGATTACCGCGTTTAATCAGATTGAACTTCAAAAAATGATCAGTCAGTCTTTTTTTGTGATTGGCAATGATTATGAAATGAAACTTCTGCAAGAACGTTCAGGTTGGGATGCTAAAAAAATTCTTAGTGCGGCTAAAGTAATGATAACAACCCTGGGGGAACAAGGTTCCATTATTTTAACCGCGGAAGGAGAGAGTATAGGAGTGAAAAGTTGCGCTCCGTTATTATTTGATGATCCGACTGGTGCGGGGGATGCGTATCGGGCTGGATTTTTTTCTGGTTATGAAAAAGAGTACGATTTAAAGACATGCGCCCAAATGGGAAGCGTGGCCGCCAGCTATGCGATTGAAACTTATGGAACTCAAGAACACAAATTTACTCGTGAAGACTTTTGCGGTAGGTATCTTAAAGCATACAACGAAACTCTTAATTTAAAATAATTTTTATGGACTACAAAGTAGCGGATGTATCTTTGGCCGAACTCGGACGCAAAGAAATAGAAATTGCCGAGAAAGAGATGCCAGGACTTATGGTTTTGAGAAAAAAGTATGCGGTTAGTAAACCATTGCAAGGCGCTCGCATAGCCGGTTGTCTCCATATGACTATTCAGACAGCGGTGCTAATCGAAACACTGGTTGAGCTTGGAGCCGAAGTAAGATGGAGCAGTTGCAATATTTTTTCAACACAGGATTCCGCCGCGGCCACTATCGCGAAAGCTGGTATCCCAGTCTTTGCTTGGAAAGGGGAAACAGAAGAAGAGTATTGGTGGTGCGTTGAAGAATCGTTAAAATTTAGCGGCGGCAAAGGTCCAAATCTTCTTTTGGATGATGGTGGCGACTTAACGGTGGTTGTGCACGAAAAACATCCGGAGATGCTTAAAGAAATCAAAGGACTTTCCGAAGAAACCACTACCGGTGTGCATCGTTTGTATCAAATGATGGAAAAAGGCAAATTGGGCACCGTGGCTATAAATGTAAACGATTCGGTCACTAAATCCAAGTTTGATAATAAATACGGTTGCAGAGAAAGTTTGGCGGACGGTATTAAGCGCGCCACCGATGTGATGATTGCCGGGAAAATTGTTGTAATCGCGGGATTCGGAGATGTTGGAAAAGGTTGCGCCCAAAGCATGCGCGGCTTCGGCGCTCGTGTGTTGGTTACGGAAGTTGATCCAATAAATGCCTTACAAGCGGCCATGGAAGGATATGAAGTTGTTACGATGGAAGAGGCGGCTCCGATGGGTGATATTTTTGTAACTGCCACCGGTTGCTGCGATATCATAAATGGTCAACACATGGGAGAGATGAAGGATAATGTTATCGTTTGCAATATCGGTCATTTTGATAGTGAAATAGATGTTGCTTGGCTGACAGGTCAAAAGGATATTTCGGAAATAAATATTAAGCCCCAGGTTGATAAGTTCACATGGCCGAATGGTAAAACACTAATATTGCTTTCTCGGGGACGGTTGGTAAATCTTGGGAATGCTCATGGCCATCCGAGTTTTGTGATGAGCGCTTCTTTTACAAATCAAGTTCTGGCGCAGCTTTCCTTGTGGGGAGAAAGCCACAAATACCAAAGCGGAAAAGTGTATACTCTGCCTAAGAATTTGGATGAAGAAGTGGCGCGTTTGCACCTAAATAAATTGGGAGCGAAGCTTACAAGATTAACTCAAAAACAAGCCGATTATTTAGGTATCTCCGCGGAAGGGCCATATAAACCTGACCATTATAGATATTAGTCAAATAGTTTGACATTTCCGTCTGTTTAAATTAAAATATCAAAGCGTTAATTAATAAAAATCTCGGTAGGCGGGAATTATTTTCTTATGAAACAAAAAATTATAAAAGTTGCAAAATTTTTGATTTATTTATCTTTTTTCGTTCCGTTGGTGGTTATGCCGAGTTCGTTCATTTTTCCATTTATAGTACCTAAAATTTTGGTTTTTAGATCCCTGGTAACTTTAATGATGGCTTGTTACTTGATTTTGCTGATAATAAATTGGAATGAATTCAAACCAAGATTTTCGGCATTAAATGTAGTTTTGGCTCTTTTTTTAGCAAGCTTCACAGCATCAACATTTATCGGAGTTGATCCTTATCATAGTTTTTGGGACAACCACGAAAGAATGTTAGGACTGTTTACAATATTCCATTATGTAGCTTATTATTTTATTTGTAGCGCCGTATTGAAGGATTGGTCAGAGTGGAAACGCGCTCTCCGGGTCTTTCTTCTGGCCGGTACCGCCGTAATGCTCATAGGATTTATTCAAGTGTCAAATCCTAATTTTTTGCTGAATCAAGGCAGTTATCGCGTAGCGAGTACTCTTGGGAATCCAATTTATGTGGGTGGTTATGGTTTATTTTTATTTTTTACCGCCTTTCTTTTATACATGCGCGAAAATGATAAGGTTTGGAAATGGGTAATAGCCATTCTGGGTTTAGTCGCTCTTTTAGGAACTTTTTTCAGCGGAACTCGAGGTTCAATGTTAGGATTAGCCGC
>JBBTQE010000047.1:0-6890 GCA_038065775.1 Patescibacteria group bacterium | reverse complement strand
GCGAGCTATCCCCGTCTTGAAGGTAGGTTACCAGTGTGTTACTCACCCGTTTGCCACTGAAGTAGCTCATAGCGCTCGAATCCCAAGGTGTCATCCCGAACTTGTTTCGGGATCTAGATGCTGAAATAAATTCAGCATGACATTTAGGACGCTAGTGCTACAAGCCACCTTCGTACGACTTGCATGCCTTAAACACGCCGCCAGCGTTCATCCTGAGCTAGGATCAAACTCTTAGTAAAGAGTTGATCTTGTTCAATATGAACAAGTTATTTGGATTTATTTATACTCGATTGCTCGAGTTTGTTTTGAATAGACTTTAGACTTTGTGGTCTTTGTCACATTTATGTTGTCAATGTACTTTTCTCTCGTTTGTCATCCTGAACGCAACGAAGGATCTTTGTCCATATCGTGTTAGCCACCAACCAGACAGAGATTCTTCACTCTGCTCAGAATGACAATTGTGTAAGAAAGAAAAAAGAGAAACCCAATGTGAGTCGCTCTTTTCTCTTCCCCCCGACTTAGTCGAGGCAGGCAGTTTCCTTTCGGACTTGCCGGAGGATTAATTTTTATAGTGCTTTTTTGAAGTTTTTGCATTAACTTTTAGCTTCTACATATTAACATATACGATAAACTTGTCAAGAGGCATAGCTGTGCTCAAATTGGGGATAAAATTTGGCTATTTGACCTTGTCATTAAATTGAAATAGAATGGGGTTCGCTAACAAAAAATATGGAATACCCAAAAAGAGAGCCCACGGGTGGGTTCTTTTTATTTTGAATGCTTCTTACGCCACTCGGCGATTTTTTTATGATCGCCGGAGATTAAAACTTTCGGAACCTTCAATCCCATAAAATCTTCAGGGCGAGTATAGTGTGGATATTCTTTTTTGCCTTCTTCAAATGTTTCTTCTTTTAAAGATTCCACATTGCCGAGCACGCCGGGAATTTGTCTTGAAACCGCTTCAATAATCGTCAGCGCCGGCAATTCTCCCCCGGCCAAAACATAGTCGCCCACAGAAACGCGCTCATCAACAAATTTATAAATCCGCGCGTCAAATCCTTCATACCTACCGGCTATCAAAACCAAACGGTCTAGTTTAGAATATTTCTCTGCCATTTTTTGGTCAAACTTTTTGCCGGCCGGATCCATAATTATAACTCGCGTTTTGTCATTGCGAGTACCCCTCGGGGCATAAACTCCGCGAAGCAAACCCTCGGATACCGCAAGATTGCTTCGTCGCTTCACTCCTCGCAATGACAGTGCCTTAAGTTCCTTCAAACAACCAAAAATCGGCTGAACCTGCAAAACCATTCCAGGTCCACCGCCATACGGACTGTCGTCAACATGCCCGTGTTTATCTTTTGTAAATTTTCTAAAATCATGCGACTCAACCTTAATATGACCAGCTCTTTGCGCGCGCCACAAAATACTTTTGCCACAGTAGTCGTTTATTATTTCCGGAAAAATTGTGAGAACGTCAAATCGCATGCGGATATGATATATTAAGCTCGCATTTTTAGCAACGGACACGCCAAAAACAAAACCACCCCCGGTTTCCCGGGAGTGGCTTTAAAATTTTCGTTTAGATGTTCAGATTGTCCACTGCGCTTGTATCAACCATCTGGTTATCCATCTGGCTGACGCGAGGCGCTCGGCCGCCTTCCGGTTCATTGATCTTCAGGTTAACGCGAGCATTGTGCTTTGCGCCAACGATTTTGAGCAATGTGCGGATGGAGCGGGCTGTCTGACCCTGTCTGCCAATCACATAGCCCATATCGGCTTGATTGACATCCAAAGTGATCAAGACTCCTCTTTCATCAATGGTGCGAACTGTCTTGACGTCGCCAGGATTATTTACGATTGCCTGCACGATCATCTCAACAAACTGTTGATCAGCTTCCATATATATCAATATAACGTTCTTCTGTTTTTTTACTGCAGACTGTCGACCGTGGTTAACCTTACGTTCGGTTCCACCAGCCCTGCGTTGTTTTACAATTTAACACAATTTTCCGAAAAAGTCAACCACTTATTCTTTTTTCTCTTCCGGCTTGATTTCAGATGCCGGTTGCGCGTTTTTTTTCTTTTCAGCCAATTTTACAGCGCGTTCTTTAGAAATGAAAACGGCCTTTTTCTTTGGCGCGCTGTTGATTATTCCAGCCTTCAACAACAAATTATGCACTGTGTTAGATGTTTGCGCGCCTTTACCGATCCAATACAGTATTCTTTCGGTTTGCGCGACCAGTTCATTATTTTTATTGTGCGGATTGTAGCTTCCTAAAATTTCCACATGTTTTCCTTGTGTGTCTCTACCTTTTTCAGAAACAATAAGACGATAGGTCGGATTATTTTTCTTGCCAAGTCTTTGTAATCTAATAGTTAACATACCTGAATTATAATTAAATTGTGACGTTAAGAGAGCGGGCTTATTGTATAACAGCTAAGCTCTTTTGTCAACTGTTGTCATCTCATACTTTGGCGCCTCCTCTAAATTCACGCTTAACATCTTTGAGACGCCATCTCCGCCCATGACCACGCCGTAAAGCGCGTCTGCGGCATGCATTGTAACTCTATTATGTGTAATAATAATAAATTGAGAATGCCAAGAAAGCTCGGCAACTATTTCAGCGAATCGTCCGGTGTTCGTCTCATCTAAAGCCGCCTCAACCTCGTCAAGCACAACAAACGGAGACGGATTATAACTCAAAATCGCGCAGATCAAAGCGATGGAAGCCAGCGTGCGTTCACCTCCGGAAAGCGTGTTAATATGTTTAATCTTTTTGCCAGGCGGATTAATTGAAATATCTATGCCGGTCAAGATCTTGGCGATTTTTTTCTTTTCCTCTTTTGCTTCAATCCGCTCGCCGATGATTTGCTCAGATGCCAATTCTGGCTCTTCTTCAGGCTCGCCATATATTTCAAAAATCTCCCCGCTTCCGCCATTGAATAAAATTTTTATATACCTGTCAAATTCTTTTTTTATTTTTTTGAAAGCCGCCGAGCGTTTTGTTTTCATTATTTCATCCAATTCCTCGATCATCTTTCCCAAATCCGCCATGGCGGCGCGCAAATCAGAAATTTGCGTGTTAAGAAAATCAAAACGTTCTTTTGTCTGGCTGTAATCAACCGCAACTTCTTCATCTATACCGCCAATCAAACTTAATTGATATTTTAATTTTTGAATTTCCGACGCAACTTCCATTAATTTATCAGCGTCCGCCGTCACCGGCTTTCTTTCTAAAATTGATTCTAACGAAATATTCATCTCGGCCGCGACTTCTTCCTCAAGTGATTCCAATTTCGTTTCCAATTTTGCGATTTCAATTTTTAAATCATTTCGCGATGACAAAATTTGATTAACCGTGTTCTGTTTTTTTTGCATTGTCTCTTGCAGGGCAAAGGCTTTGAGAAGTTTTGTTTTTGAATTGTCCGCTTCTCTTTTGGATTCTAATTCCAACAATTTTTGCTTCGCCTCTTCATATCCGGCGTCCAACTCTATAATTTTTTGTTTCTCCGCGTTGATTTGGGACTGATACTCCGCCAAGCGATCTTTGCTCCAAGATAAACGACTTGAAAACCTCAACCCGTCTTTTTTTATTTGTTTAAATCCGCCTTTCATGACGCCGCTTTTTTCCGCCAAATCGCCGGCCAAAGTTACCATGCGCGCGCGCCCGATGCCTATTTTTTGAGCCACTGCTAAATTTTCCACCACCACAGTCTGCCCAAAAACAAAAGAAAAAATGTCAGCGAATTTATTTTCATGCTTAACAATACCGGCCGCCAAACCCACCACGCCGGGCATGGACAAAATTTTATCTACGGCTTGATCCGCGGGTCTGGAATTAATTTTATTTAAAGGCAAAAATGTGGCCACACCCAACCGATTGTTCCGCAAAAATTCAATGGCTTGTTTGGCTACCTCATCATCAGCCACGACCAAAGCGGACAAATACGAACCGGCCGCTACTTCCAGCGCCAGCTGATATTTTTCTTCAACTTCTCCCAATTCCGCCACCAGCCCATGCACTTCGCCGAACTTGTCTTTATTTTCCAATACTGACTGCGCCGCGAACAACCCGCTCAATTGGCGGTAATTTTGCTCGGACTGATCCTGAAAAATTTGTTTCTCCAAAGAAAATATTTTTAACTGCGCGCTCGTTTTGTCTTTGGAAATTTGATCCAACAATTTTCTTTGTTCGCTAATAATTTTTACAACCCCATCCGACGACCCGCTTTCTTTTTCCTCTTTGACTGAATCGCGAGCCAAGGCCGACAATTCATTTTGCGTTATCTCCAAATCCTTGAATGCCTGACGATAATCAGTTTCCACGCCAGTCAAAACCGAATTTAATTTATCCAACTCAATTCTGTTAGATAAACAAACGGAGGCATAATATCTTTCCTGATTTTCTCTTAATTTTAATTCTACCTCCTGTCTCTTTTCCAATTTCTTTACTTGTTTTGCCAAAATTTTAAGCCGCGGTTCAACTTCTTGCATTAAGCGGTCGGCCTGCTCCACATTTTCAACTGTGCGCGCCAATTTTAATTCTGCCTGATGTTGTTTAATTTGAAATTCTTTAATTCCGGAGGCCGCGTCTAAAAATTCTTTACGCTCCACAGGGTTGACAATTAAGAGCCTGTCTATCATTCCCTGGCCAACCACACTATACGAATGTTGAGCAAACTGGGCTTTGGCCAAAAGCAAATGGATGTCCAAAAGCCGCACCGAATTATTATTAATTAAATACTCGCCTTCGCCCGAACGATACAATCTTCGAGTAATACTAAGTTCCGGATAATCATCCATTAGCTTGCCGTCACTATTATCCAAAACCATGTTAACCTCGGCCGCGCCTAACTGACCTTTTGTTTCCGAGCCGCTAAATATTACGTCCTCATTTTTTTTCCCTCTGATATTTTTCAAACTCTGCTCACCCATCACCCATCTTACCGCATCGGATATATTGGACTTTCCGGAACCATTTGGACCGACAATAGCCGTGATGCTGTATCTTCCATTCTTCAAAGGCAAAAAATCCACCACTGTTTTTTCAGCGAAAGATTTAAACCCTTTTATTTCAAGCTTCTTTAAATACATACGCTCATCGTTGCGTCCAAAATTAAACAAATTTATGTCTTATTGTATCATATCTTGACAAGTCCATACAATAGAGATACAATGCAATATTAAATTAATTCGGTATGGACAAAACTGCCAGGCAGATTCACAACCATTTAAAAAAAACAAAAGAAAAAATCGTTCTTGTCGCTCATCAAAACCCGGACGGCGATGCTTTGGGCTCAACAACCGCGATGCATGAATATTTAAAAACAATTAAACAAGATTCCTCTATTTTTTGCGCGAGCCCAGTTCCGGCCAAATTGCAATTTTTACCAAATATTGAAGCTGTCACAACCACTTCTTTAATCAAAAACGCGGATACGGTCGTGGTGCTTGATTCGGGCGATACAAAATACGCCGGTATCGCTGAATTCTTACGAGATTTTACGGGCACAGTCATTAATATAGATCATCATGCGTCAAATACTCTATTCGGTGACATCAATTTGGTAAATCCAAAGGCCGCCTCTACGACGCAAATAGTGTATTATTTTCTTAAACACAATAACATAAGAATCAGTCGTGGTATGGCAACATCGCTCCTAACCGGGCTGATAACAGATACTGACAATTTCTTCAACCCGGCCACATCCGAATCGGCCTTAAATTCAGCCAGTGAATTAATGCGGCTTGGCGCTAACTGGACTTTGATCAATAACTGCGTTGTAAAAAACAAATCAATAAATCTATTAAAACTTTGGGGTGTGATCCTCGGCAGACTGGAGGAAAAAGAAGACGCGGATATAGCATATACATATCTAACTTTAAAAGACATAATGCAATACGGCATTGAAGATTCCGACGCGGAAGGTATGGCCAACTTCTTGAGCAAGATAGACGGCGCCAAGATTACTTTATTTATGAAAGAAACGGCTGACGAAAAAATAAAAGGCAGCTTGAGAACTACAAACGATGATGTAGATGTGTCAATAATTGCAAAAAAACTGGGTGGCGGCGGGCACAGAAAAGCTGCCGGCTTCACTGCCGAAGGGACAATGGAATCAATTGTTGACAGGGTCGTTAATTTACGAAATGAGTGAGTAAAAAGCAAACTTGTTTGCTTTTCCGAGCGAATGAGTAAATACAGGTGATATACCTCGGAGCTTGCTCCGAGAAACCTTTATTTGCAAACAAAATAATAGATGCTATAATAAAAAATAATCAACTAAATATATGACAGATTTCAAATCGCAAATCTTAATTCCAACCGTGGTTGAAAAAACTCACTACGGCGAAAGGGCGTACGATATCTACTCCCGACTGCTCACAGACAGGATAATTTTTTTGGGTACCACAATTGATGACGCGGTCGCGAATATTGTTATAGCGCAATTGCTCTTTTTAGAAAATCAAAACGCGGAAAAAGATATTAAACTATACATCAACTCTCCCGGCGGTTCTGTCACGGCCGGCATGGCTATTTACGACACGATGCAATACATTAAATCAAATGTTAATACTATCTGCATAGGCATGGCCGCGAGCATGGCTGCCGTGCTCTTGGCGGCCGGCGCGAAGGGCAAACGTTTCGCCTTGCCGAATTCCGAAGTTATGATCCACCAAGTTATGGGAGGGATGGAAGGGCAAGCCAGCGATATTAAAATTCGCGCTGAAAGAATACTTAAAATCAAAGAAAAGCTGAACCAAATCCTCGCTAAACACACGGAACAAGACATCGAAAAGATCGAAAAAGACACTGACAGAGACTACTTCATGAGTGCGCAAGACGCCAAGGATTACAAAATTATTGATAAAATAATAGAAAAAT
>JBBTQE010000046.1:0-2207 GCA_038065775.1 Patescibacteria group bacterium | reverse complement strand
GTCTCCCCTGCCGTATTGGAAGCACTGGGCTCGGTTTTAACTAATAAATACTCCGAGGGCTATCCCGGCAAAAGATACTATGGCGGTTGCGAATTTGTGGATCAAGTTGAACAGCTAGCCATAGACCGCGCCAAACAGCTTTTTGGCGCCGAGCATGTGAATGTTCAACCGCTTTCCGGCGCGCCAGCCAACATTGCTGTTTATTTTGCTTTACTAAAACCAGGCGACACTGTGCTGGGAATGGATTTGTCGCATGGCGGACATCTTACGCACGGCCATCCAGTAACCTACATGGCCAAAATTTATAATTTTGTCCGCTACAAAACTAACGCCGAAGGAAAAATTGACTTGGATAACTTGCGCCAGATGGCTTTGGAGCATAAACCAAAAATAATATTAGTTGGCTACTCGGCTTATTCGCGCGAAATTGAATACGAAAAAATAAAAGCCATTGCCGATGAAGTTGGCGCTATCACAATGGCCGACATTGCTCACATTGCCGGGCTAATCGCAGGCGGAGAAATGAATAACCCAGTTCCAATTTTTGATATTGTTACCACCACCACGCATAAAACCTTGCGTGGTCCTCGCGGAGGAATGATTATGTGCAAAGAAAAATTTGCCAAAGATATAGATAAGGCCGTATTCCCAGGATTTCAAGGCGGGCCGCATGAAAACAATATCGCGGCCAAGGCCGTGGCTTTTAAAGAGGCGCTTGAGCCGGAATTTAAGGACTATGTTAAGCAAATAAAAAAGAACGCGAAAATTTTGGAAGAAGAACTGCAAAAAAGAGATTATAAATTGTGTTTTGGCGGCACAGATAATCACCTGTTGCTTATTGATGTGACGCCTAAGGGTGTCTCCGGCAAGCAAGCGCAAATTGCTTTGGACAAAGCCGGCATTACCGTAAACAAAAATATGATCCCTGATGACCCGCGCTCTCCGATGGACCCCTCTGGTATTCGTTTGGGCACACCTGCCATTACCACTCGCGGTATGAAAGAAGAAGAAATGCGAGTTATCGCCGGATGGATTGATGAAGCGATTGTAAATTGGCAAGATGAAACAAAACTTGCCGCTCTTAAACAGCAAGTTGTTGAATTGACTAAGAAGTTTCCGTTGTATCTGACATTATCTCTCTAATCACTTGTTAAAAATTCCAGGGCTTTTTTCAATTCCTTTTTTAAATGCGGACGCGTTTTAATGCCATCTTTTATTGCGCGGATGGCCTCGGATTTACTTATAGCAATCGGCTTTCCTCTAAGGTCTGGGTCCAACCTTCTTTCATCTGGTTTATCATAATCACTGTAAACTATCTTTTTTTTATTGAATATCCTATACAAATGCTTGCCACCTTCCATTATATCAATTTTAGGAGTTTGAGATTGTAATAATTCCTCTGCCTCTTTTTCGATCTGAAGCCTGTTGTAAATTTCACGTCCCCATCGGCGATACTCTTTAAGCAAATCGGGGGTTAATTCTACGTTTATTACTTTACCTTTTTTATCAAACATAGGTTTTGCGCCTCGTTCATAAAAATAAGCATCATTCTTAGTTCGTTCTTTTTCAATTTTCACCATCTCTTCAGGTGTGTATTTTGTTTTTTCCGACATATTTTTAAATTATTTATTAAATTTATTTAATAACTCTCACCTCAACCAAATTAACATTGCCCGCCTGACCGACCGGCTCGCCGGCGACGACCACCATTTTGTCGCCGTTTTTGGCAATTTTATTTTTTTTGATATAAGCGATTGATCTTTCCACCAATTCTTCTATTGACCTGCACGGTTCAAGAATAAATGATTTAATTCCCCATGATAAATTCAATTGTCTGCGCACCCTGTCCGTGCCAGTGCCGACCAAAATCGGCAAAGGCGGACGCACATGGCTAATCAACCGGCCGGTTTCGCCCGAAATTGAAGCGGCCAAAATAAGTTTTGCTTTTACTTCTTCGGCCAAAATTCGGGAAAGTTCGCTGATGGCCAAATCAACGCTCGCGCCGCTTTTGTGTATGCCCGGCAGGCCGGTATCATCATAAGATGATTTTTCCGTGGTCTCTATAATATCTGCCATTGTTTGCACAACCAACACCGGATGATCGCCGGTGGCTGTTTCATTTGAAAGCATTAAGGTGTCAGCGTGATCTATTACCGCGTTGGCCACATCGCTCACTTCGGCTCTGGTCGGCCTACGATTTACGCGCA